>BBSL01000036.1 GCA_001319865.1 Burkholderia sp. E7m39
GTTCTGCTTTCATTGTCCGTTCCTGATCGTCCACTTGCCCGTATTGCTGTCGATCGCACCGTTCAGCCCGTTGCGCGCCAAACGCTGCTGGAAACCGGGATCGACCTTCACCTCGGGCTTGAACGTCACGTCGAGCCGCCGGTCGTGATAATCGAGCGCGGCAATGCCGTTGACGGGCACCGGTGCGAGCGAACGCGCGAGCCCGTCCGCGAGCGAGAGAAAGTCGTCCGGCGACAGTTCGCCCGCGGCGACACGCAGTTGCTGCAACTGGCGCGCCATCTGATCGGGCGCATCGAGCACCACCGTCGTTTTCGGAAACGTGTTGAGCAGCAGCTCCGTCATCTGCGCGTTGATCGCATCGCGCTGACGCGACAGCATCAGCCACTGCACGTTCGCGCCGATGATCGCGACCAGCACGGTGCCGACCAGCAACCACAACGGCAAACGCAGGCGGCGCAGCGTCGCGCGATCGAGGCGCCACGGCTGCGCGGCGAACTCGAACTGGCAGAGATCGAAGCGGCACTGTATTGCGTTGCGCGCGAGCGTCTCGAATGACAGCGGCAGCGCACCCGCAAACGACGCCGAACGACCCGCCTGCGCCGCCGAGGCGAGGCGCGGCTCGCTGCCGGGCATATCGACGAGCGCGTACAGCGTCACGGGCGCGTTGCCTGCCAGCGCGGCCACCGTCGCGCCGACGGCGGCGGCAGGCACGGCCAGCCCTTCGCCGAGCGGGCCGCGCACCAGCGCGAGTTCGACGCGAGGCGGCGCGGCGTCGGCGTGCTCACCGAGCACGGCGGCCGCCGACGACACGACCTGCCCCAACACCGCCGCGACGACAGGCGTCGCGGCGACGGAGGGCGCCTCGTGCAGCGGCGCCGGATCGAGGCCGGCGCCACCCGCCGCAACGACTTCTTCCGCGCGGGCCTCATGCGCGGCGACGGCAGCGGCGGACGCGGCGGAACCAACAGGCTGCGGCAGGCAGCGAGCAACGGGCACTGCCTTGACGTTGCGATGCCCGGCCGCAGCGAACGTCTCGACGATATAGCGAAACCAGCCGCGATCGACGATTGCGAGCACATGGCGATTGCCGTCGAGCGGCTGCGGATCGATCGCGATGTGCGTGGTCTGCGCGTCCTGGATCAGCTGGTCTTCGACGACATTCGGCAGCGCCTGGCGCAAGCGCGGCCCTTTGAGCGGCGGCACGGCCGCAGCCAGCATCAGACAGTCGCGCGCGGCGAGCATCAGCACGCTCAGGCTGGCGCGCGGCAACAGACCCACAGCCGAGCGGCCGGCGCGCTGGATGCGCCCCGATTTGTCGAGCAGCAGAAACGGCAGCTCGGGCAGTTGCCATTCCTGCGACGGCACCGCCGGGTCACGCGGCGGCAGAAGAACGATCAGCGTGCTCAAAGGCCACTCTCTCGGGAAAATGCGTGGTTCATAGTTGGTCTCGTCCCCATACGATACGCGTCGTGTGCGTCAGTGCGTCGCGATAGACGAGGGTGGTGCGATCGACTTCGGCGCGCTCGTGTTCCACGCGCCCGTGGATCAGGAAGTAGTTCGTGTTCACGTCCATTTCGTTCGGATCGAACACGAGTTGCTGAACGCCCGCGCCGCGCAGCGCATTCTGCACGTCGCCCACGTTGTGGAAGAACACCGTTTCGCGCCGCGCGACGAAGGCCTGCGCGTTCGACAGATTCATTCCCGGCACCATGGCCGCGATCACCTCGGCGGGCGCCGTGTTCATGTTGACGGCCGTGGTGGTCGGCAGCACCGTCACGAACGGACGCAGCCGCGCGATCATGTCGGGTGTGAAGCCCGGCACGTCGAGCAGCGAGTCGACGCTCGTCATCTGCAGCGGCGCGACGGGCGCGTCCTCGTCGGTATCCTGAAGGCCGGGCTGATTGGTGTAGTTGCCGCCGCCCGTGACGCCGCCTTGCTGCGGTTGCGGCTGGCTGACTGTAGCGGGATTCGCGGAAGTCTGGAACCGCGTCGCTGACTGGCGCAGACCCGCACGCAACTGCAGCGCCGTGTTCTTCGCGAGTTGCCCGTTGATGCCGAGCAGCTGCAGCAGACGCTGGAACGCCTGGATCTGGTCGGTATTCAGCGTGAGCGCGCCGGGCACGGCCGTGGAGACGAGATTGCGCAGATTGAACTTCGCCTGCGCGTCTTCGATGGAGCCGGAGATGTAGGTTGCGCCACCTTCCTGCGCGCGCACCTCGCCGATCTGTCCGAGAAAGTCGGAAAGCCGCGTCCTTGCGATAGGCACGCCCCAGACGCCGCCTAGGTAAGTGATGCCGGCCGACGTGTCGCCTTCGGAACGCAGGATCAGGCGCGTCCAGTCGAGCGCGCCGCGCGACACCCACTGAGCCTGCGCCAGCAGCCGCTGGTTCTCGATGCGGCGGATCTGCACCTGTTCGCGCCACAGCATGCCCGATACCAGAATCGCCGACAGCGCGACGACGAGCAACGCGCTGATGATGGCCGCGCCGCGCTGGCGCGCCGGTTTCGCGCACGCGCGGCGCGCGCGCTGCCCGGACCGCCGCCCAGCGCCATTCGAACCACGAACCTCCATCAGCGGCGAAACCACCAGATCACTCCCCTACGAGAAAAACCCGCGTAACGGGCCGCGCGAGCGAATTCGCGCCGATACTCACTTCCAGCCCCGTCACGGATCGCGGCAATGGCGCATTGCCGAGCTGAGGCACTTTCAGATTATTGTCGTTCTCGGTAATCGCCGATTCCACGTCTTTCATCTGTGTGGTCCAACCGACCTTCGGCACGTACAGCCGAGCATTGATTGCGCCCACGCCGCCTATCAGCGGCACCGAACTCCAGCCTTCGTCCTCGCCGCCGCCGAGCGCGCGCCGCACTTCGCCGATATTCGCGAGCGGCGGCGAGGCGTAGCGGATCACGCGTCCCTCGATGATCCGGTAACGGACGACCACGATGCGCGGCGCGCCCGGCCGGTTCAGATACCGCACGATCTGCAACGCATTGCCGTTCACGGCGACGGCGGGTTCGCCCGCTTCGTCGTCCGAGGCGGCGTTGCGCACGTCGATGCGCATTTGGTCGAAAAACTGCGCGAATACGCGCTCGTCTTCCATCGCGTTCGTGATCGTCTGCCGTCCGCGAATGATCTGGTCGAGGCCGCGCCACGACAGCACGGCGATCACGGCCAGAATCGCAATCGCGACGAGCAGCTCGATCAGCGTGAATCCGCCCGCTGTCCTTCTGGACAGCGGCGAGCGGCGAACGCGCGGGACATCGTGCTCAGAGCGAGCGATTCGTTTCATTCGCGATCACCGTCACCATCTGCGCGAGGTTGCCCGGCCTGCCGGGCGACGTCACCGACACCTCGACGCGTCGAAACACCGGGTTTGGCGTCGCGCTCACGTTTTCCGTGCAAATCAGCTGCAGGTTGCCCTGCGAGCAATCGAAACTCTGCGTGCCGACCTGCGGCCACGCGTGCGTCAGATGCAGTTGCGCAAGCGCGTTATCCGCACTCCAGCCCGCGAGCAGCCGCCGGTGCAGATCGGCCTCGCCCGTTGCGAGACTGCCGACCGCGCGCAGCGACGCCGCCAGCGCCACCGCGATGATCGCCAGCGCGACCAGCACTTCGATCATCGTAAAGCCTTCTGTTTTGCGCCGATCCCGTTGGTTCGGAACGCCGCACGAAGGGAGGACACGAAGCGCTCGCGTCATCAGCGGACCTCGTAGCGGCCGTTGCCCGTGCCGACGATCGTCACGCGCCCGGCGGCGGAAAAGAGCGTGACCTGCACGGGCGTATCGATGCTTTCCGTGCCGAACACGATGCGATCGGAATGCGTGTCCGAGCCCGGATAGTCGATGGCGACGCCCGTCACGCCGCCTTCCCAGCGGCGCGGGCCGAGCAGGTCGTCGCGCAGCGGGCGCCAGCCGTCGTTCGTGTGGATGTCGAACCGAAAGCCGCCGTCGAGCGGCAGCCATGAGATCGGACGCGCGCGCACCTGCGCCTCGTCGCCCGCCGACTCGAACAGCAACGCGAGCCGCTGCGCCTCTTCGTTCAGATCGGTGCGCGGATTGCGCGTCAGCGACAGCGACGCCAGCGACACCAGCAAACCCGCGATCACCAGCACGACCAGCATCTCCAGCAGTGTGAAGCCGCGCTGCCGGTCGCGCAGCGACGCGCGCCTTCTCATGCCGACGACCGCGTCAGCGCGATGGGCGCTCACGTCCGCACGCGAAACGAAGGGCATGCACAGGTGCATGAAATCGGGCAGGCGCATGGTGCAGGTATCGGTCGGGTTCGACGCAAACTGCGCGTAGAAAGCCGTCGCCGCTTATTGCCAGGAGCCGACGTCGGCATCGTTGCCTTCGCCGCCCGCCTTGCCGTCGGCGCCGTAGCTGAACACATCGATCTCGCCGTGGACGCCGGGATTCAGGTACTGATACGAATTGCCCCACGGATCATTCGGCAGACGCTCGAGGTAGCCGCCGTCCTTCCAGTTGTTCGGGACGGGATCGGTGGACGGCTTTTCGACCAGCGCGCGCAGGCCTTGCTCCTGCGTCGGATAGCGGCCGTTGTCGAGACGATAGAGCTTCAGCGACTGCATGATCGTGCCGATGTCCTGCTTCGCGGCCACGCGGCGCGCTTCGTCCGGACGGCTCATGATCTTCGGCACGATCAGCGCTGCCAGAATGCCGAGGATCGCGATCACGACCATGATTTCGATCAGCGTGAACCCGCGTTGACGTCGGGCGCGCAGGGTCGCGCGCGTGGTCGCGTTCACGGTCGCGCTCACGGCAACCGTATCGTTGCGGCGACTGGTCCACATTTGCATAGCTTGCTACCTCTCCTGGATAAAGGGGTGAATCGATCGGACGTCACGCAAGGCGTTGAGAATCAAGCACTCTGCACGTCCGGTCGGTCATTTTAATGTCATGCAGTTGAAGGGTACGCATACGCGCCGCTTGCCCCCGCATCTGCCTGTCTGTGTGCCGCAAAATTCACAATAGTCCGTACAATGACACGCATGAACGCACTTCAGATCCGCCTGATTTCGCTCGCCGTCTTCGCCGTGTTCTGCGCGACGCTCACGTACTGGGTGGTCACGCTCACGTCGCATTCCGGCGCACCCGTGCCTGCCGCCGCCGTGCGCGCGCCCGTGTCGACGGACCAGGCCGCGACGCTGTTCGGCGGACAACTCACGCGCACCGCAAACCAGGATGTGCGCCTGTTCGGCATCCTCGCGCTGCGCGAAGGCGGCGCCGCGATCGTCAGCACGGGCGGCGAACCGCCGCGCGCGGTGTCGCTGGGCAGCATGCTGATGCAAGGCGCGAAGCTCGCCGAAGTGCGCGCCCGCTCGATCATCATCGACCGCAACGGCGCCCGCTCCGAAGTGTTCCTTCCCGCCAACGCACCCGGCCCGACCATCTACGTGCGCTGATTTCTGTCCAGCCCGGCCGATGTCCGTTCGACGCATCGGCGCGGCTTGCGATGCTTTCGCGCGCTTACCTGACGGCTCGACGGCGCGCCGTCACTGCACCAGGTTGTTCAACTCGATGATCGGCAGCATCACGGCCAGCACGATCACCAGCACCACGCCGCCCATCGCGAGGATCAGCAGCGGTTCCAGCAGGCTCGTCAGAAACATCGTGCGACGCTCCAGTTCGCGCGCTTCGCCTTCTGCCGCGCGATCGAGCATCGTCGTCACATCGCCCGTCGCTTCGCCCGAACGGATCAGGTGAACCAGCACGGGCGGAAACGTCTTCGTGTTGCCGAGCGCGCGCGACAGCGACGTGCCTTCGCGCACGCGCACGATGGCGTCGTCGATATTGCCGCGCATTGCCTTGTTGCTAAGCGTCTCGCTCGCCGCCTGCAGCGCGCGCAGGATAGGCACGCCCGCCGCCGTCAGAATGCCGAGCGTGCTCGCGAAACGCACCGTGTTGTAGCCGCGCACGAGCTTGCCGAAGAGGGGCGCCGTCAGCGTCCAGCGATCGAACGCGAGGCGCGGTCCGGGCTGCGAGAGGATCGCGCGCACCACATACACGACGATCACGAGCGCAATCAGCATTGCCCACCACCAGTTACGCACGAAGCTCGACAACGCCATCATCATGATCGTGAGAAACGGCAGCTGCTGCTTCGTGCTCGCGAACACGTTGACGACCTGCGGCACCACGTAGCTCAACAGGAACGTGACGATGCCGAACGCGATGATCGTGACGATGGTCGGATACGTGAACGCGAGAACGATCTTCTGCTTGAGCGCGTTGCGCTGCTCGATGTAATCGGCGAGACGCGACAGCACGAGACCCAGCTTGCCCGTGTGTTCGCCCGCTGCGACGAGCGCGCGATAGATGTCGGGAAAGTCTTTCGGATGCTGCGACAGCGCGTTGGCGAGCGAGTGGCCGCCCAGCACTTCCGCGCGGATCGACGCCATCAGTTCGCGGATGTAGTCGCGCTCGGATTGCTCGGTGAGCACGGCGAGCGCTTCGTCGAGCGGCAGACCGGCGATCAGCAGACTTGCGAGCTGCCGCGTGAGGATGGCCTGTTCGCGCTGCGACAGCTTGCGTCCCAGCGACAGGCGCTGGCTGCGCTCACCGCGCGTGCGCGTCGCCGCCGGTTCGACGACGAGCGGCGTGAGGCCTTGCGTGCGCAACTGCGTGCGCGCGCCGCGCGCACTGTCGGCGTCGAGCACGCCTTTTTGCGCCTTGCCCGCGGCATCGATTGCTTCGAAACGGAAGGCCGGCATGCGCTCAGACCCCGCCCGTCACGCGGATCACTTCTTCAAGCGATGTCATGCCCGATGCGACCCAGCGCTCGCCGTCCTCGCGCAGCGTGCGCATGCCTTGTTTGCGGCCGGCTTCGAGAATTTCGGCGTCGGCGGCATTGCGGTGAATCAGGTCGCGCACGTGGTCGTCGACATTGAGCAGTTCGTAGACGCCGCGACGTCCCGCGTAGCCTGAATGTCCGCACTTGTCGCAGCCGACGGGATGCCAGTACTTGCGCCCATCCTCTTCGCGCTCTTCCTTGCAGAAGGGACACAGCCGCCGCACGAGGCGCTGCGCGAGCACGCCGAGCAGCGACGACGCGAGCAGATACGGCTCGACGCCCATGTCGGTGAGACGCGTGACGGCGGAAGCGGCGTCGTTGGTGTGCAAGGTTGCGAGCACGAGGTGGCCCGTCAGCGACGCCTGCACGGCAATCTGCGCCGTCTCCAGGTCGCGGATCTCACCGATCATGATGATGTCCGGGTCCTGGCGCAGAATGGAGCGCAACGCGCGCGCGAACGTCATGCCGATCCGCTCGTTGACCTGGGTCTGCCCGATGCCCGACAGGTCGTATTCGATCGGGTCTTCGACGGTCATGATGTTCGTCGTCGCCGTTTCGAGACGCGACATCGATGCATAAAGCGTGGTCGTCTTGCCCGAACCCGTCGGACCCGTGACGAGCACGATGCCGTGCGGCCGCGAAATCAGCTTGTCGAATTGCGCGAGCGTATCGGGCGCCATGCCGAGCGCTTCGAGATTCAGACGCTGCGCGTCCTTCTCCAGCAGACGCAGCACGGCGCGTTCGCCGTGGCCCGTAGGCAGGGTGGACACGCGCACGTCGACGGGCCTGCCGCCGACGCGCAACGTGATACGGCCGTCCTGCGGCAGACGCTTCTCGGCGATATCGAGCTGCGCCATGATCTTGATGCGCGAAATCAGCGCGCCGTGCAGCGCCTTTTTCGGGCGCACGACGTCGCGCAGCGTGCCATCGACGCGAAAGCGCACCACCGATGCATTCTCGAACGGCTCGATGTGAATATCCGATGCCTGTTCGCGCGCGGCCTGCGTGAGCAGCGCGTTGATCATGCGGATGATCGGCGCGTCGTCTTCGGATTCCAGCAGGTCTTCCACTTCGGGAATGTCCTGCATCAGACGCGACAGATCGACTTCGCCTTCCACTTCGCCGACCACCTGCGCCGCGCTGCCGTCCTGGCGCGCATACGCCTGGTTGATCGCTTGCGCCAGTTCATCCGCCGTCATGCGCACGACGGAAATCGCGCCGAAATTGCGCACGACTTCGGCGAGCGCGGCCTGACTCGTGCGCTCGCTGATCCACACTTCGATCGAATCGGCGTGCTGATGCGCGACGAGAATCTGACCGCTTCTCGCGAAGCCGTACGGCACGAGGCGCGCGGCGAGCGGCGAGGGCGGCTCGCGGTGCGCTCCGCCCGTGGCCGCGGTTTCCGGCGCCGCGCTGCCGGGCGCGTGTGGCGTGTTCACGGCTGCACCTTCTGCGTACCCGTGGCGGACGGCACGGGCATCGTTTGTACGGGCGCACCAGACTGCGCGGGCGCGACGGGCTGCGGCGGCGGGGCGTTTGCGGGAGCCGGTTGCGGAACGCCCAACGCCTGTTCACGCCGCATCTTGTCGAGATCGAACAGATTCAGCGTCGATCCGCCTTCGTTCGGACCAGCGGGCATGGGCGGCACCACGGGATCATCCTTGTCCCGCATCAGGTTGTTGTCGGACTTGTATGCGCCCGTCACGCCCTGGATGTAGTCGTAGCGGTTCGCCGTCACCGCTTGCGCTGTATCGCGGTCGGCGATGATCACGGGACGGATGAACACCAGCAGGTTGGTCTTCGAGCGCGTCTTGTTTTCCGAGCGGAACAGCTGGCCGATCCACGGGATGTCGCCGAGCAGCGGCACCTTGCTGTTGCTGACCTGATAGTTGTCCTGCATCAGGCCGCCCAGCACGATGATCTCGCCGTTGTCGGCGAGCACCGTCGACTGGATCGAGCGCTTCGTGAATTCGGGACCGGCGGGATTGGTCGTCACATTGGTCGTGCCTGTGACAATTGCCGAGTCTTCCGTGTACAGCTGCAGCTTCAGGATGCCGCCCTCGGTGATCTGCGGCTTGATGTGCAGCGTCAGACCCACGTCGATACGATCGAAGGTGTTGAAAGCCGTCGTCGCCGTGCTGCTCGTCAGGTTCGAATACGAGCCTGTCTGGATCGGCACGTTCGTACCGACGACGATCTTCGCTTCCTGATTGTCGAGCGTGATGAGGTTAGGCGTGGACAGCACATTGGCGTCGGCCGTCTGCGACAGCGCCTGCAGCAACGCGCCGAGCCCGCGCACACCGAAGATGTTGCTCACGTAGCCGAGATTCAGACCTTGCTGCAGGTTCTGTCCCGCCAGCGCCGCCGCGACCCCGCCCGTGGCGGCCGCCGCCGTCAGGTTGACGATGCTGTTGCCGCTGCCCGTGGCGAGGTTGGTGCCCGCGAGCACGTTACCGTTACCGATCTGCCACTGGATACCGAGGTTGGCGTTGGTGTTCGAGTTCAGTTCGACGATCAGCGCTTCGATGTACACCTGCGGGCGACGCACGTCGAGCTGATCGATCACGGTGCGCAGGTTCCGGTAGACGGGGTCCGACGCGGTGATGATCAGCGAGTTCGTCGACGCGTCGGCCTGGATCATGCCGCCAGGCTGATTGTCTTCGTTGCTGCCTTCTTTTTCGCCGAGAAAGTCCTGGTTGCCGCCGCCTTGGCCGCCATAGCCAGCGCCGCCCATTCCGCCGCTGCCGAGCGGATTGCTGCCTAGCGACGACCCGCTCGAGCCGCCTAGCGACCCCGACGGCAGCGGCGGATTGCCGGAGCCGCCCGTCGACGAAGGCGAGTTGTTCTGGTTGAACGAGTTCGCGGCCGTGTTGCCGCCCGACGATGACGATTCGTTGCCGCCGCCCTTGCCGAGCATGCCGCGCAGCGTCCTTGCCAGACGCACGGCGTCCGCGTTGCGCAACTGCACGACGTGCATGTTGCCGGGCTGCGTGGTGGCGGCGTCGAGTTGCTGCGCGAGCGATTTCGCCGCCGCGAGGCGCGCCGCGTTCGACGCGCGCAGCAACAGCGAATTGGTGCGCGGATCGGCCTGCACGGAAACCTTCAGGGTTGCGTCCGTGTTGCCGATCGTGCCGGGGTCGAGAACCTTCGCCATTTGCGTCGCGACGTCGATCGCGTTCGCGTTCCTCAGCGGCACGACCTGCACCTGCTGGCCTGCCGCCGTGTCGATGCCCGCGATGATCTGCGCGATGCGTCGCACGTTGTCCGCGTAATCGGTGACGACGATCGTGTTGTTCGACGGATATGCGGCAACCGTGTTGTTCGGCGAAATCAGCGGGCGCAGCACGGGCAGCAGGTTATTCGCCGACTCGTTCTTCAGCTGGAACACCTGCGTGATGACCTGATCGCCGCGCGCCGCGGGCGCGTTGCCGACATAGGTCGGCACGCCTTGCAGCTTGGCGTCGGCTTCGGGCACGACTTTCAGCACGCCGTGGTCCTGCACGAGCGAAAAGCCCTGCATCCGCAGCGCGGACTGCAAGGTCTTGAGCGCCTGGTCTTCCGGAACCGGATTCTCCGAGACAAGATTCAGCTGTCCCTTCACGCGCGGGTCGACGATGATCGTCTTGCCCGTCGCCGCGCCAATCGCCCTCGCCACCTGATCGATATCGGCGTTGACGAAGTTAAGTGTCACCTGCGCGTGGGCGATTTCGGCCGTCAACATGCCAGCGACCAGCAACGCCGTCGCGACGCGACGCAATGCCATACGGTTTCTTCTCATGGATATGGTTTCGAAGCCGACGTTGTGATCCGCCGACGGTCATGCACAGTGGACGACCGGTCGACACCCGGTCGTCCTCGGTCCTACAAGGCTCGCGCGACAGTCAGCTGCCGGGGATGCCTTGCCTCCCTGTAACCGAAAACAACGAACAGTAACAGCTTTTCGTGTCGGAAATGTCACAAAACCGGTAAGTGCCGTGAGTTTCCTCTAACGTTCGCGATCCGACGTTCGTCGGATTGCGCAGTCCGTCAAGTCCTTGAAAGTTTTCGTGCGCTGGACGGGCGCAAATCGTGATTGCGTTTGGCCGCAAGTCACTGGCTTATGTCGGTTGGCCAACTTTGAGGCAACAGGTCCTGCCGGTATGATACGGGCGGATCGACGGTTCGACCATGCTATGCGCAACGGGTTTTCCCGAGTGCGTGCCCAGCGGATAAAGGTGCCGGGTCGTCTTTACCGTTTTATTGCCTATATTGCTTAGGAATCGGACACAACCTGTCAACTTGACCGACCTGACCCCATGAAAATGGCCTTCGTCACCGCCGCTGGACTGATCGCGCTGTTGGGCGCCGGGTCCGCGCGCGCCGACTGCTTCGACGAAGCCGCTCACTATCAGAAGGTCAATCCACTCATTTTGCGGGCCATCGCGTGGCAGGAGTCGCACAACCGTCCCACGGCCGTGCACAAGAACGCCAACGGTTCGACCGACTACGGCGTCATGCAGATCAACTCCGTTCACCTGCCCGTGCTCGCGCAATACGGCATCTCGCAGGGCACGTTGATGGAGCCGTGCAAGAACGTGTACATCGCAGCGTGGCATCTTCGGCAGAAGATGAACAAGTACGGCAATACGTGGGCCGCCGTCGGCGCCTATCACTCGGAAACGCCATCGTTGCGCGACGAGTACGCGCGGCAAATCGTGGCTATTCTCCGGAAGTGGAACCTGATGCCCGCGCGGTAGTGCGTCCCGCCGTTCGCGCGGTATCTGCGCAAATTGATCTGCATTGCTGCGTCGAAGATGCGGCATCCTCAAACTCCAATTGATGCACAATGCGGCTTCGTGCTGCCGCTGGGCTCACGTCGTTTCGGCGATTGACCGGCGCATGCGTCATTCACCTCCACGTTTTCCGTACCGCGATGAATCAGCCGATATTGCCCGTCACCGTGATTTCCGGTTTTGTGGGCGCCGGCAAGACCACGCTCGTCGATCAGATTCTCTCGAACCGCGCCGGTCCGCGAGTCGCGGCGATCGTCACCGATCTTGCCGCCGTCCGTATTGATATCGACAACGCCGCGCCGGCCTCGTCGACGGCGCCGCGCGTCGAGCTGCCGAATGGCTGCGTCTGCGTGCAAGCCGGCGAAGATCTGCTCGAACAGCTCGCCGAGCTTGCATCGGCGAACCGCTTCGACGCCATCGTCATCGAGGCATCGGCTGCCGACGAGCCGATGAGCATCGCCGAGTCCATCCTCGAGGATGAATCGCTGGCTGCGCTGGTGCGAGTGGATACGGCCGTGACCGTGATCGACGCCGCCGCTTTCCTGCACGACTATGCATCGACGGATGCGCTATCCGCGCGAGGACTGGCCGCGTATGAAGACGACGATCGCACGATCGTCGAAGTGCTGATCGAGCAGGTCGAGTTCTGCGACGTGTTCGTCATCAACAAGGCCGATCTCGTTTCCGCCGACGACCTCGCGCATCTGCGTGACGTACTCGCGGCGCTCAATCCGCGCGCCGCGCAAATCGTCAGCAGCTACGGCAATGCGAACGTCGAAGAGGTGCTCGGCACGGCGCGTTTCGATTACGACGCGACGTCGAACGCGGCGGGTTGGCTCGTGTTGCTGCATGATCCCGCGAGCCACGAACAGCAACGCGAAGGCAAAGGCGTCGGACATGTCGTCTATCGCGCGCGGCGGCCGTTTCATCCCGAACGATTGTGGGCACTGCTGCACGAAGAGTGGCAGGGCGTGTTGCGCGGCAAAGGCTTCTTCTGGCTCGCGACTCGCAACGACATCGGCGGCTCGCTATCGCAGGCGGGCGGCGCATGCCGGCCGGCGCCGGCGGGAACATGGTGGGCCGCGCAGGATCGCAGCGAATGGCCCGAAGGCGACGACGAACTGCTGGCAGAGATCGCCGCCGACTGGCACGGCGACGCCGACGACTTCACGATCGGCGATCGCCGTCAGGAGCTGGTGCTGATCGGCGTCGATATTGAGCCGGCGCATTGGCGCGCGAAATTCGATGCATGTCTTTTGACCGACGACGAATACGCGTTGGGCGTCGAAGGCTGGCTCGGATTGGCCGATCCGTTCCCCGCGTGGGATCTCGAAGACGATGACCACGATCACGATCACGACCATCACGATCACGATGGTCATCATCACCACCATCACTGAACGTCATGGGACGTCTCGCCTGACGTCCGCTGTCGAAAGCACAGACGAAAAAAAACCCGCCAATGGCGGGCGTCAACAAATCAAGCTGCTGAAACTTAGCGCTTGTTGACAGCGTCCTTGAACGCCTTGCCAGCTGTGAACTTGACGGTCTTTGCGGCCGGAATCTTGATGGTTTCGCCCGTCTTCGGGTTGCGGCCCGTACGTGCTGCGCGCTTGCCCGAACCGAAGCTGCCGAAGCCGATCAACTGGACTGCATCACCCTTCGCCACAGCCTTCTTGATAACTTCAAGCAGCGTGTCCAGCGTTTCGCCGGTTTGAGCCTTGCTGGCGCCCGTCTGACCTGCGACGGCGTCGATCAGTTCCTGTTTGTTCATTAAGGTTCCTTTCTGGTTTAGGTTGACACGAACAGCGCGAACGCGCCGATTATACGTGCGCGCGCCGCGCCGTCGAGCAGCGACGGCTCGGGAATACCCCGGACACCCGCAGCGCGCCTGGCACTGCGTCAAGCGCCGTGCTGCCGCTTCCCTCGCGGCGCTTGCTATGATAGCGCAGCGCAAACCCAATCTGGATAAGGGTTTCGAAGAATTACACCCCGCAACGCCTGATACAGCTTGGAAAGCAGCATTTTTGCCGTCGCACGCATCGAATAGATGCGATCAGGATCGCTCGAAGCCCCGCCAGCGTTGGTTTTTGCCAACGTTCGGCACTGCCGGAAGGGCGCTGGAAGGGCGTCTGGACGGGGTTGCAGCGGATTTCGGCGGGCTCTTTGCATGCCCCGACATGTATGCGCCGCTAGGCGTTTGCGCTTCCAAACGGGCGCTTCGACGATGCCCGCTTTCCTCCCAGCACTGCATTTCATCGCGCATGACCGAACCTCTCGTCCCCGCTATCCTCGCGTTCCGCGACAACGGCACGCCGTATTCGCCGCGCCACGACGACATCTATCACAGCGCCGTCGGCGCACTGGCGCAGGCGGAATATGTCTTCCTCAAGGGCAACGAGCTGCCGTCGCGCTGGCAAAAGCGGCGCGTGTTCACCGTGCTGGAAACGGGTTTCGGCATGGGCATCAACTTCCTCGTCACATGGGCGGCATGGCGTGCGGACCCGCATCGTTGCGAGCGGTTGCACTTCGTTTCGACGGAGAAGCATCCCTTTTCACGCGACGATTTGATGGCGGCCCTGGCGCCGGCCGTTGCGGACGCATCGATCGCACCGCTCGCGCAACAACTCGCCGATCAATGGCCGATGCTTGTGCCTGGCACGCATCGGCTGGAATTCGACGAGGGACGCGTGACGCTCACGCTCGTGTTCGGCGACGCAGCGCAGACGCTAGGCACGCTCTGGTTGCGCGCGGACGCTTTTTATCTAGATGGCTTTTCGCCGTCGAAGAATCCCGAGTTATGGACGCCTGCGATCTTCAAGGCGCTCGCGCGGCTCGCGGGCGATCAGGCCACCTTCGCCACTTACACCAGTGCGGGCGACGTGAAGCGTGGGCTTCAGCAAGCGGGATTCGAGTACCGGAAGGTGGACGGCTTCGGCTGGAAGCGCGCAATGCTCGTCGGGCGCTTCGCGCCGCGCTATCGCGTGCGGCGGCACGAGCCGCCATCGCCGCTTGCTGTCGGCGAACGCCATGCTGTCGTGATCGGCACAGGGCTCGCGGGCTGCGCGGCGATCGAACGGCTCACCGCGCGAGGCTGGCGCGTCACGTCGCTGGAACGCCACGCGAATGTGGCGCGCGAAGCGTCGGGCAATCCCGCGGGCGTGTTCCATCCGATGATGTCGCGCGACGACAGCGTCGGCTCGCGCATCACGCGCGCCGGCTTTCTTTATGCGCTGCGGCGATGGACCGATCTCGAACGGCGCGGGCATCGTCTGCTGCGCGGTGTCGACGGCCTGCTGCAGATTGCCACCGATGACGACGAAGCCGACGCGATGGCCCATGGATTCGCATCGTTCGCGTACCCGAAGGACTACGTGACGCCCGTATCCCGCGCGGACGCCGCGCGCATTGCGAACATGCGCGTCGCGCGCGGCGGCTGGCTCTTTCCGCACGGCGGCTGGATCGATCCCGCGTCGCTCTGCGCGGCGCAATGCGAAGCAGCACAAGGCTTGCTCGAACGGCGTTTCGGCATCGACGCGTCGCGTATCGAACGCATCGAAAACGAGTGGATCGTGTTCGATCGAAACGGCGCGGCCATTGCCGGCGCGCCCGTCGTGATCTTCGCCAATGCGCATGAAGCGGCGCGCGTCGCGGGCTTGCGTCATGCGCCGACGCGCAGCGTGCGCGGTCAATTGACACTGCTGCCCGACAGCGCGGCGAAGGCGTTGCGCGTGCCCGTGATCGGCGAAGGGTATGCAGTGCCGCTGCCGAACGGCATCACATTGACGGGCGCCACCTACGACATCGACGACCCCGACGGCCAGATGCGCGCCGATGCTCACATCGAGAACATCGAGCGCGTCGCACAGATGCTGCCCGAGCTGCGCGACGTTCAATTCGCGCAAACGGGTGCGCAGCTGGACGGGCGCGTCGCATTTCGCTGCGTGACGAGCGACCGTCTGCCGATGATCGGCGCTTTCGCCGACGAAGCCGCTGCGATCCGCGACGCCGCGAAACTGCGCGGCGCGTGGCCGCTCGATCTGCCGCGCGCGGCGGGACTTTACGGCGCGTTTGCGTTCGGCTCGCGTGGTCTTGTCTGGGCGTCGCTCGGCGCGGAACTGATCGCTTCGCAAATAGAAGGCGAGCCCTGGCCGATCGAACGCGATCTCGCCGAGGTGCTCGATCCCGCGCGTTTCCTGCTGCGAGCGCTGCGCCAAGGCACGGCGGAACAATAAACGCCGAAAAGTTATCCACGTCGATCTGTGGATAACCGGGGAAAATGCGCGTGCAACTCGTGTGGAATCGATGTGGACGTAAACGGGGTAACTCGAACCACCCGCGCGCCACTCAAAAAGTTATTCGACGAACGCCGTCGCGCGCGCACATCAAACGCGCGCTGTTATGCGCTCGGCAAAACGCTGATTCAATTCGGTAAACCCGGGTTATCCACAGAAAAGCGCCTGCCTTGTTAACTTCTACTACGTATACATACAGGTAAACCTTTTGATGAAAGGCTCGCGGCCGGTCGAAGCGCGGCAACATCGCTCGTTTTGTCGTTGAAGACCGCAATGGAACGCATCGAGTCCGGAACGCGAAAGGCTCGACGACACTCAAACCGCCAGCACGATCGGCGCGTCGTTTTTCCCGAAATGCACGCTCAGACCGGTCGGTTTTTCCTGTTGTCGTGAAGTTAGCGTATGTTTTACCGCTTTGAGCGCCTGTTCGGCGCTTTTCCGACAACTGTAAGGAAGGTGTGGCACAATCGCCGTTCTTTCCGCGTCGTGTTTTGCACCGGCGCGTCCATGGAACGGTTGCCTGACCCCCAGAATCTGATTCGAAAGTCGACGGCGCTCTTTTCACTCACGTCGGGCCGCGCATGGTTAGTCATGCGGCATCGTCGTGTTCGTTTCAGTTTTTCACCCGATCGTTGACACTCGCAACGCCGGCAGACGCGAACGGATCGCGGCAACGGATGCGGCGCGCGCCTTGCGTGCCGCTGGCGTTTGCCCGTTCGCGTCGTCTGCCGTTGCCGTAAAGGAGAAGCCACCACGATGAAGTCGGCGTTTTCATTCTTTCCAGTCTGGCCGCTCACGCCCGATGCCATTTTCTGGGCAGGCCTCGCGCTGCTCGCGGCGGGCCTTGTCGGCGAGTTGTGCTACCGCGCCTGGCATCTGCCGCGCATTTCCGGCTACGCCGTGATCGGCCTGATCGCGGGCGCGGCGGGCTCGGGCGTGATCGATGCGGATTCGGCGAGCACTGCGCGTCCGCTGCTCGACGTAGCGCTCGGCCTGTTGCTGTTCGAGCTTGGAAGCCGGCTGGATCTGCGCTGGATACGCCGCAATACCTGGCTCATCATGTCGAGCCTCGCGGAGTCGACGCTCACGTTCGTGCTGGTGCTGGCCGTGCTGATGTTCCTGAACGTGTCGACGGTGACGGCGCTCGTGCTCGCGTCGATCGCGATGGCGACTTCGCCCGCCATGGTGATCCAGCTGAAAACGGAGCTGCGCGCGGAAGGCCAGGTCACGCAGCGGCTGATGACGCTGACGGCGCTAAACAGCATGTATGCCGTCGTGATCGAGAAGCTCGCGTCGGGCTGGCTGCATCAGGAGGCCTTCGGCAATCTGCTCGCCACGATTCTTCAGCCGCTTTATCTGCTGATCGGCTCGTTCATCCTCGCGTATCTGGTCGCGCGCACCATCACGTTCTTCTACAAGCGTGTGAATCTGCAGGATGAGCACTCGTTTGTCGCGCTGTTCGGCCTCGTGCTGCTCGCCATCGCAGTGGCGCACATCTTCAAGCTGTCGACGATCGTCAGCCTGCTGGCGGCGGGCATTATCGTGAAGAATCTGGAGGCTCGCCCGCAACTGTGGCCGCAGCATTTCGGCACGGCGGGCTGGCTGCTGACGGTGATCCTGTTCGTGCTGACGCTGACGACCTTCCAGTGGCACGACATCGTGACGGGCGGCATTGCCGCCGTGGGGCTGATCGTCGCGCGGCTGATCGCCAAACTGGTCGGCGTGCTCGCGTTCGCGAAGCCGAGCGGGCTCAACATGAAACAGGGCGTTGCGCTCGGGCTGTCACTTTCGCCGATGTCGGCGCTCGCGTATCTGCTCGTCGACGACACCTACCAGCTCTATCCGAATTTCGACCCGACGCTGCGCGCGATCACGATGTGCACAATCGTGGTGCTTCAGCTTGTCGGACCGTGGCTCGTGTACCGCTCGCTGGCACTCGTCGGCGAGCGCCGCGAGTAAAACCGGCGCGGCGTCGAACATTTTTCAGGCAGCCGGCGCCTCCGGCTGCCGCATTCGACAGTGAATCCGGCCGGGCGCCGTCCTCAACCGACGGAATCCCGCCGACCCGAATCAGGAAACGCCATGTCACTCGAAGCCTTTATCGATTCGAAGCCGTTCACCTTCGGCGTCGAACTCGAGATGCAGATCGTCAATACGCATGACTATGATCTGACCAAAGCAGGGACGGATCTGCTCCGGCTCATCAAGGACGAAAAGATCCCCGGCAATATCACGCCGGAAATCACCGAGAGCATGATCGAGCTGTCGACGGGCATCTGCACGTCGCACGAACAGGCGGTCGCCGACCTGCGAACCATTCGCGACGTGCTCGTCACCGCGGCGGACCGGCTGAACGTCGGTCTGTGCGGCGGCGGCACGCACGCTTTCCAGCAATGGAGCGAGCGCAAGATCGTCGATACGCCGCGCTTTCAATACCTTTCGGAACTGTACGGCTACCTTGCAAAACAGTTCACGGTGTTCGGCCAGCACGTGCACATCGGCTGTCCCGATGCCGATAGCGCGTTGTTCCTGCTGCATTCGATGTCGCGCTATATTCCGCATTTCATCGCGCTGTCGGCGTCGTCGCCGTACGTGCAGGGCGTCGATACGGGCTTTCACTCGGCACGCCTGAATTCCGTGTTCGCGTTCCCGCTGTCGGGCCGCGCGCCGTTCGTCCTTACGTGGGACAGCTTCGAAGAATATTTTTCGAAGATGGTTCACACGGGCGTCGTGAACAGCATGAAGGACTTCTACTGGGATATCCGCCCGAAGCCCGGCTTCGGCACCATCGAAGTGCGCGTGATGGACACGCCGCTGTCCGTCGATCGCGCGGCGGCGATCGCCTGCTACATCCAGACGCTCGCTCGCCATCTGCTGCTCGACAAACCGCTCACGCCCATGGAAGACGATTACCTCGTCTACACGTTCAACCGTTTCGAGGCGTGCCGGTTCGGGCTGGCGGGTACCTGCATCGATCCGCAGACGGGCGAACGCCGCACGATTTCGGAAGACATCATCCACACGCTCGAGCGTATCGCGCCACACGCGGATGCGCTTGGCTCGGGCAAGGCGCTGGACGAAATCGGCGCAATCGCGCGCGGCCAGATGAACGACGCGACGTGGCTGCGCAACGTGGTCGAACAGGAGAAATCGCTGCACGAGGCGGTCCGGCAGCAATGCCTGCAGTGGCGCGCCTGATTCACGCGCAGTGGGTCGACGATCCAGTTCGACGAACGCGGCCGCATCGGCGGGCATTGCCTGCCGTTTGAGCGGCATCCGGAAAACCCGCTTTTTGCGGGTTTTTTGTTTTATCGAACGCCGATGACGCGCACACTAGGTTTTCTCAAAGTTTACGTATACAAACGTAGTAGTAGTTAACAAGCATTGCGCTCGTCTGTGGACAACTGAATAATTCCCTGCAAAGTCAACGAGCTGCGTAAACGATAACAGTGCGGATCGTGCGTGCGTCGCGGCCGCAAACCTGGGAGAACAATTTGCCGCCATGCCGGGGCGCGCGCGTTATCAAGAATCGGCGCACAAGCGGTCCCCTGTCTTATCCCGTGGTTATCCACAGATCGCATGGGATAACTTAGCTGTACGATTTGCTTCTCTCGCATAGAATGTCGTTTTTCGTCGCTGCCGCTGTTCTGCTTCCGTCAGTCGGTGTCCGGAAAGCAGTCATCGCTGCGGCGCGCCGTGCAGTTGCAGCACCCGTGCAAGCGGCCCGAACAGGGGCGCATTACGGGATATTTTTGAGATAGTGCTAACAGGCAGACCGGGTTGACCGGCGAAGCATCCCCCTACAGACTGTCGGCCCTGCGGCATCGATATTCGTATGCCAATGACAAAGGCATGCAGTCAACAACGAACGAAAGACTATGAGCGAAGGCGTATACGGAGAGCAGGCAACCGGGCGGGTGACCCACAGCCTGCTACGACTCAGCACGGCCATGCGAAGCCAGGCATGGGAGTGGGCGGAAGGCGCGGGCCTGACGCCGACCCAGGGTGAAATCCTCGTGCTGCTCATGCAGCGCAAAGGGCCGATGCGTCTCGGCGAAATCGCACGCGAAACGGCGCTGACGGCCGCGACGACCAGCGATGCCGTGAGCACGCTCGAAAGCAAGGGCCTGGTGGAAAAGCGCCGCGCGCTCGACGACGGCCGCGCGCTCGCCGTCCGCCTGACGGCTCGTGGCCGCACGGCGGCCAAGCGCGCCGCGCAATGGCCGGACTTCCTCGCGAAGGCGGTCGGCACGCTGCGCGACGAAGAGCAATCGCTTTTCTATCGCACGCTGCTGAAGACCGTGCGCCAGCTCGAAGTGCAAGGCCATATTCCGCCGCACCGGATGTGCGTGACCTGCTCGCATTTCGAACCGAGCAAGAATCCGAAGAAGACGCCGCATCGCTGCATGCTGCTCGACCTGTCGATGGCGGACACCGATCTGCGTCTGGACTGCTCGGTGCACGAAACAGCCGACGCCGCCACGCAGAAGAAGACCTGGAAGATCTTCGCGCAGCAAGCCTGAGAGTCGGCTACACTGCGGGGCCGGCCGCTACTCGCGGATCATGCGCGAACGGGCGGCCTGGCTTGCGCCGGCCTGCGCATCGGCAGGCGGCGCGTCTTTCGGCGCGCCGTTGCGCGCCTGGTCAACCTGACAGTGGGATAAGCCGATGCGTCACGAGGTTCTGGCGATCCGCCACGTGCACTTCGAGGATCTGGGCAGTCTCGAACGGGTGCTCGGCGAGCGCGGGCTTCCTGTGCGTTATCTGGACGTCGGCTTTGCGCGCATCGAGGCGCCCGATCCCGTCGTGCCTTCGCTGATGGTGATTCTCGGCGGGCCGATCAGTGCTTACGACGACGATCGCTATCCGTCTATCGCGCCCCTCGTCGCGATGATCGAAAAACGCCTCGCGGCGGGCCTGCCCACGCTCGGCATCTGCCTCGGCGCGCAGCTGATCGCGCGCGTGCTCGGCGCGCGGGTCTATCCTTCGGGACAGACGGAACTCGGCTGGACGCCGCTGACGCTCACGGAAGCGGGCAAACAGTCGGCGCTGCGTCATCTGGACGCCGCGCGCACGTCGATGCTGCATTGGCACGGCGATACCTTCGATCTTCCGCAAGGCGCCGTGCATCTCGCCGCCACGCCCGCATGCCAGAACCAGGCGTTTGCGTGGGGCAAGCATGTGCTCGCGCTGCAGTGTCATCCCGAAATCCGCACCGATCGTTTCGAGCCCTGGCTGATCGGCAATGCGGGCGAAATCGCGAGTCACGGCGTCGATGTGCGCACGCTGCGCGCCGACACCGCGAAGCACGGTCCGAAGCTCGAAGCCGCGGCGTGCGACATGTTCGGCGAATGGCTGGATCAGCAGCAACTCGCGACGAAACCCTGAATTTTTCCACGTGACTTCCGTGAACGACCGCGTCAACATCGTCGATGCCGTGCTTGCCGGCAAAATTGCCCCGCTGGGCGCGGGCCGGTCGAGCGCGATCGGCAAGACGCCCGTCGATGGCCGCGCGTGGCTCGGCGAAACGGGAATCGAAGGTGATCAGCAGGCCGAACTCAAGGTTCACGGCGGTCCGGAAAAGGCGCTGCATCACTATCCGTTCGATCACTACGCGAGCTGGCGGCACGAATGGCAAGCGGGCACCGACGGCCTCGTGCGGCTCGACGCGCGCGGGGCGTTCGGCGAGAACATCAGCACGTCGGGTCTCACGGAAACGGACGTCTGCGTCGGCGATGTGTACCGGATGGGCGGCGCGATCGTGCAGGTTTCGCAGCCGCGACAGCCGTGCTGGAAGCTGAACCTGCGTTTCGCGCGCGCCGATATGTCGCGTGCCGTCCAGGACACGCGCCGCACCGGCTGGTACTACCGCGTGCTCGAAGCGGGCGAAATCGGCGCCGGCGATACGATCGAACGGCTCGCGCGTCCGCATGCGCAATGGACGGTCGATCGTCTGTTGCGCATGCTGTATGTCGATCGCGACGATCGCGAGTCGCTCGCCAGCATGGCGCAACTCGACGCCCTCGCGCTTTCGTGGCGCAAGACGGCGGTGAGGCGGCTCGAAAGCGGGCAAGTCGAGTCGTGGTCGAAGCGGCTCGATACACCCGCCGATCCCGGCTGATCGCACGTTCGCAGTCGCTGCGGCAAAGGTCAGCGTCGGGGCAGGGCGCCGTCTGCAGCAATTCCGACCCGGTGCTATCCTCAATCGCTCTCGAATTCGATGGGCGATACCACAATCATGAGCGCACTTTTCACTCCGCTCACGCTGCGTAGCGTGACGCTGCCCAACCGCATCATCGTGTCACCCATGTGTCAGTATTCCGCCGAACGCGGCGAAGCGACCGCTTGGCACATGATCCATCTCGGACATCTTGCGCTGTCGGGCGCAGCCATGCTGTGCATCGAGGCGACGGCCGTCGAGCCGGATGGCCGCATCACGCCCGGCGATCTCGGCTTGTGGGACGACGCCACGGAAGAAGCGCTCAAGCCGGTGCTTGCGGCGATCCGCAAGTATTCGAAGATTCACGTCGCGATGCAGCTGTCGCACGCCGGGCGCAAGGCGTCGAGCCACGTGCCCTGGGAAGGCGGCCAACTGATTCCCGTCGCCGAAGGCGGCTGGCTGCCGCACGCGCCGTCGGCGCTGCCGCACAAGGAAGGCGAAGAGCCGCCGCTCGCGCTCGACGCCGCGGGCCTCAACCGGATTCGCGAGGCGTTTGCCGCCTCGGCGCGGCGAGCCGCGCGCCTCGGCATCGATGCGCTCGAAGTGCACGCCGCGCACGGCTATCTGCTGCATCAGTTCCTGTCGCCGCTCGCGAACCAGCGCACCGACGAATACGGCGGCTCGCTCGAAAACCGCATGCGTTTCCCGCTCGAAATCTTCGACATCGTGCGCGCCGCATTTCCTACCGACAAACCGGTCGGCGCGCGGGTGTCGGCCGTGGACTGGGTGGACGGCGGCATCACGATCGAAGACACGATCGCGTTCGCGCACGAGCTGAAAAAGCGCGGCTGCGACTGGGTCGACGTATCGACAGGCGGCGTGTCGCCGCTGCAGAAGATTCCGCTTTCCGCCGGTTATCAGGTGCCGTTCGCGAAGGCCGTCAAGGAAGCGACGGGCATCACGACAGTGGCCGTCGGCCTCATCACTGATCCGGCGCATGCAAACCAGCTGATCGAAGAGGGCGACGCGGATCTCGTCGCGATGGCGCGCGCGATGCTCTACGATCCGCGCTGGCCGTGGCATGCCGCCGCGCGGCTGGGCGCGACCGTCGACGCTCCGCCGCAATACTGGCGTTCGCAGCCACGCGAGCAGAAGGCGCTGTTCGGCGATATTTCGTTCGGACAACGCTGAAGCGTTGCGTTCAACCGCCAACATGTGCCGACGTCTACGCAATGGGCGCGCGTTCCGCGCTTCTGACGGTTGAACGAATCCATATCATCCGTGTACGATTTCGGTTGTGACGCTTCGGGCGTTGCATGTCGACGCGGCGCCAGCACGGCGCCGCGTTTGCTATCCGCGTCAGAAAAGCCTTGCGTGCGAATGCGGCGCGAACGGCGTGCCATGCGCGGAGGCGTCGGCGAACAGAGTTTGCTCATCCACCGTTCTACAAAGGATTGATTCAATGAGTTCACGCAGGATCGCTGTGCGTCAATCGGGCGTGCACGGCAAAGGCGTGTTTGCACTCGAACCGATCGCGGCCGGCGACCGGCTGATCGAATACAAGGGCGAACGGATCTCCTGGAAGGAAGCGTTGCGTCGGCACCCCCATAATCCCGACGAACCGAATCACACGTTCTACTTCGCGCTCGACAGCGGCGACGTGATCGACGGCAAGGTGAAGGGCAACAGCGCTCGCTGGATCAATCACTCGTGCGCGCCGAATTGCGAAGCGGAAGAAATCGACGGCCACGTCTTTATCGACGCATTGCGCGATATCGAAGCGGGCGAAGAACTCTTCTACGACTACGGGCTGGTGATCGACGCGCGTCAGACCAAGAAGCTGAAAAAGGAATACGAGTGCCGCTGCGGCGCGCGCAAGTGCCGCGGCACGATGCTCGCGCAGCCGGACAAGAAAGACGAGAAAAAGTCGAAGAAGAAGAAATAATGGGCGCGCGCTTCGGCTATCCGCCGGGCAGCGCGCGTTCGGCAACGGGCATCAAGGATCGACCGGCGCATGCGCCGGTTTTTTGTTTCTCGCGTGCCGGGCGCTTCGCGCAGCACCGCGCCCGTTGCGACAGGAATGCGCACGATGAAGCGTGCGCCGCCTTCCGCGGCGTCTTCGTAATGCACGCTGCCGCGATGCAGCGCCATGATGTCATGCACGATCGCGAGGCCGAGACCGGCGCCGCCGTCGACGCCGCCGTCGCTTTGGCCCTGGCCGTCGCCGCGGAAAAAGCGCTTGAAGAGGTCCGGTTGCTGTTTCGGCGGCACACCGGGGCCGTTGTCCTCCACAGTGACTTCCGCCATCTCCACATTGTCGACGACGGCTTGCGCGACCGTCATCGTAATGCGCGCGCCGTGGATGCGCGCCGGCGGCACGTATTTCAGCGCGTTGTCCAGCAGGTTCGCGATCACTTCGCGCAGCAACACGGGATTGCCGCGCGCGATGAGCGCATGATCGTTCGACGGATCATCCAGCCGCTGAAAACCCAGGTCCACGTGCACGGCGAGCGCGCGCGGCACCCATTCGGCGCCCGTCTCGAACGCAAGCGATGCGACGTCCAGATTCACGAAACGCGCGGCCTGTTCTCCAGGCTCGGCGCGCGCAAGCGACAGCAGCTGGTTCGACAGACGCACCGCGCGATCCGAAGCGGCACGCAGTTCCTTCACGGCGGCGAGCGTCTGCTGCGGATCACGCGCGATGGCGGCCTGCTCGGCGTGCAGCTTGATCGCCGTGAGCGGCGTGCGCAGCTGGTGCGCGGCATCGGCGATGAACTTGCGCTGCGCGTCGAGCGCGGTTTTCAGGCGATCCAGCAGACCGTTCAGCGCGCCCGTGAGCGGACGGATTTCGAGCGGAACGAAGGTTTCGTCGACGGGTTCTAGCGATGTGTGCGTCTGACGGTTCAGCGAATCGGCGAGATCCGTGAGCGGATTGAGCTGCTGGTTCACGACACGCCACACGATCACCCAGCCCGCGAGCAGCAGCAACAGCAGCGGCATCATGATTGCGACGAGAAACTCGGCGGCGATCTGAAACCGGTGTCGCACAGGCTGGCCGACTTCGATGACGATGGGGTTGCCCGTCGGCTGATCGACGCGCACCTGCGCGACGCGCACCGTCGTGCCTTCGTGCTCCGTCTCGAACACGTACGCGTAGTGCATGCGACGCACGTTCGAGCCTTGCAGCGGCAGTTTCGGATCGCCGGCGATTTCGGTTTCGCCGTTGCTGATCCGGTACACGAGCTGTTCGACGGGATCGGAGAACATCGCCTGCGCGAGCGGCGGCACGGTGATCGGCGCGTCAGGTCCGGCAATCTGGATCTGCTTCGAAATGGCCGTGGCGAGATCGGCGAGCGAGCGATCGACGACATGCTGCGTGTATTGCCACGCGAGCCAGTACGCGATGAGGCCGCTCATCAGCGCGAGCAGCGAAAGGGGAGCGGCGAGGCGGCGCAGCAGCTGGCGGCGCAGACTATTCGCGGCGGGATAGGGCATGGTCGAACCCGCGATAAAAGGCCGACGCCGGACGAACGATCGACGGCATCAGCCACACGTTTGAACGGCGGGTTTCAGCGGCGCGCGCCTCGCAGACTGCACGTGAGTTGCGCCCGAACTGCATGACGCATGCGGAGCGAAGCACATGCGACGCCGCGTCGTCGCTGCCGGGCCAAACGACACAGGCGACCGCCGCGCATTGTCGATGCGCTTGCGGCCGCCCGTCGGACCACCCGGACGCCGTCAGACCACAACGGTCTTGACGTGCATTATGACGCCTGGCGGATTTCCTGGAGCAGATAGCCGAAACCGCGCACAGTGACGATTTCGACGCGGCAGTTTTCCAGTTTCTTGCGCACGCGATGCACGTAGACTTCGATCGCGGTGTCGCCGAGATCGCCGCCGAAGTGCGTCAGGTGATCCTGCAGTTGCGCCTTGCTGACCACGCGGCCATGACGCAGCAGCAGCATTTCGAGCACGGCGAACTCGCGCGGCGACAGTTCGAGCGGCTTGTCGTCGTTGAAGATGCGGCGATCGACGCCCGACAGCCGCACGCCGCCGAGCGACACTTCCGGACGCGGCATGTCGCCATGCGGTCCGCTGCGGCGCATCACCGCGCGGATGCGCGCTTCGAGTTCGGCGGGTTCGAACGGCTTCAGCATGTAGTCGTCCGCACCGGAATTCAGGCCCTGGACGCGGTCGTTCAGCTCGTCGCGCGCGGTCAGCACGATCACGGGCGTATGACGGTTGCTCTGACGGAAACGTGAGAGCAGCGTCATGCCGTCGATGCCGGGCAGACCGAGATCGAGGATCACGAGCTCGTGGCGGTTCTGCGTCAGTGCCTGTTCGGCGAAGATGCCGTCGTGGACCATGTCGACCGTGAAGCCGGCTTGTTCAAGACTGCTTTGGATGCCGCGTGCGATGGGGCGGTCATCTTCGATCAGAAGGAGTCGCATGGGTTTCGCTCAAGTACAATGGGTTGGCAAGAGGCACGCGGTTCGCGGGGCGCCTGCTGCACAGAATGCCGTGCGGCGAGCCGTTCGATACGGCCTTCAAAAGATCAGCAAGCCATGTCCGATATTACGATCTCCGAACTGGAAGCCGCGATCAATTTCTGGCGTACGCGCTCGCCTTCGAGTGGCGACGAACATGTTCTGTGCAAGGAGGCAAGCGCGCTCTCCAAGCCGTATGCGCTGATGATTGTACAGCGACAGACTACGCTGCCGCAGGAAGGTTTGGACCAGAATGCACGCGCCGCATGGGATTCTTACGTGTCCCTTATAAATGGCCTAAAGAAGTGAAGGTTTGGTCGCCTGATTACCTGCAAAACGCTTTCACTACGGACTTTCCCTTAGCTTCGGTCGCCTTCGCCTCTCGCTTGCGACTGCTTCCCGCTCCTGGCTATTTCCCGGCCGAAATCTGATCGATGAAACGCGCGAGCTTGATGTCGCGTTCGGTGAGTCCGTTCGCATCGTGCGTGGACAGCGTGATCTCGACCGTACTGTAGACGTTGAACCATTCGGGATGATGGTCCATTTCCTGGGCCTTGATCGCAACGCGCGTCATGAAGCCGAATGCCTCGTTGAAGTCGGCGAATTTCAACTTCCGCTTGATCGCATCGCGGCCCTCGACGGCTTGCCAGCCAGTCAGTTGCGCAAGTTGCGTCGCGCGTTCTTCAGAAGAAAGTTTCTGGATCATCGTGGCACCTCTGCAGGTCGTGCGCGGCTGCGTCGATGCCGGTGCATCGGCCCCGCCGCGCTTGTGTACATCCATACGAGTTCTATTTTTTCACGGTTGGCAATGTGCTGCAGAGCGTCGCGTCAGATGTCGCCGTCCGTCGCCCAGCCTTCGCCGGAGCCGCGCGTGATCACGCGATCGCCCGCGCGGATGTCGCCCGCCGGAATCGGTGCCGCATCGGCGAGCATTGCCAGCAGGGGCGCGAAATCGGTTCGCGCGACGTCGAACAGCTGCGCCAAGTCGTCGATCACGAAGTACGTCTTCTGGAACGTGTCGATCCGGTACTGCGTTTGCATCACGCGTGCGAGGTCGAACGCGATGCGATTGGGCGCATCGCTTTGCTGGCTATAAAGCGTCTCGTCTTTGCTCGACACGATGCCCGCGCCGTAGATTTTCACGCCGTTCGGGCTGGCGTCGTCGCGGATCAGGCCGAATTCGACGGTGTACCAATAGAGGCGCGCGAGCATCGGCAACGCGTTCGCAGCGTGCGCGGCGAGCGCCGCGCGGCCGTACGCGTGCATGTAATCGGCGAAGACGGGGTCGAACAGCAACGGCACGTGGCCGAACAGGTCGTGGAAGCAGTCGGGCTCCTGCAAATAGTCGAGTTGATCCGGGCGCCGCATCCACCACGTGACGGGAAAGCGCCGGTTCGCCAGATGCTCGAAAAACACCTGGTCCGGCACCAGACCGGGCACGGCGACGATGGGCCAGCCCGTTGCGGGCATCAGTTGCGTATTGATGTCATCGAACGCAGGCACGTTTTCCGGCGACAGATTCAGGCGCTTCACGCCCAGCAGGAACGCGTCGCAGACTCGTCCTTCGAGCAGCGAAGTCTGGCGCGTGTAGAGCTGCTTCCAGACGGCGTGATCGACGCCGCCGTAGCGATCCATCGGCTGGTCGATGGTGAAATCGGCGCGGGTTTGCAGGCCGACGTCGAATTGCTCCTTGAGCTTCGCGGTGTTCGGAACGGACATGGCTGGCAGGGCGGCTCGCCCAGGATTGGACAGCGTGCAAGTGTAGAGCGGAGAACGCGCGGAAAGGGCGCGAGTTATCGAAAGTACGCGCCGTAAATGCGATAATCGTGCATGAACTCGCGAAACTATGCGGAGAATTTACATGGTTGAACTCGATCACTTCGACCTTGCGCTGCTCGACGTCCTGCAGCGCTTCGGGCGCGCGACGCACCAGCAGCTAGGCGAGCAGGTGCCGCTTTCGCCGTCACAGATCGGCCGGCGCTTGCAGCGGCTGGAGTCGATCGGCGTGGTGGACGGCTATCGCGTCGTGCTGCGCCCAGAAAAGCTCGGGCTGGGCGTGACGGCGTTCACGAGCCTGAAGCTGAAGCACCACGGCGATTCGATCATCGAGCAGTTCCAGCAGCAGATCGACGTGTTGCCCGAAGTGCTGGAGTGTCACGCGGTGGTCGGCGATGCGGATTATTTGCTGCGTATCGTCGCGCCGGATCTGAACGCGCTGTCGTCGTTCGTGATGAAGAAGCTGATGCGCGTGCCAGGCGTCGACAGCGTGCGCTCGAACATCGTGCTGACCACGTTCAAGCGCAACGGTCCGTTGCCGCTCGGTCATCTGGCGCCGGGCGCGGCGGCCGTTTGACCTCGCGGCGTGGGGAGGGTCAAGCGGCCTTCAGCGGCTCCTGATTCAGCAAATCCACATACGCGACGCCGACCAGATCCGATTCCGGCACGCCGAGCTTCGCGAACATCGCGTGCGCTTCGGCTTCGCCGCCTTCTTCGTCGTCGTCCTGCGCGAGCACGACTTCCAGCTCGACGAAATCGCCGAGCCCATCCACGCGGTCCAGATGAATCCGCGTTCGTCCGACGATATAGACGTGGCGCTCCTTCGTGACGATGCCGCGCGTGGTCAGCGCGGTGGCGAGCAGCGAGTGCATCGCGTCCGCGTTGGTGACGGGGCTGCGCGTGTAGTACGACGCCTTCGGGCCGTCGCGGTCGTCGCGCTGATAGAAGATCAGTTCGGCGGGCGTGCCGTCGTCGAACTGGCGCAGCTTCAGACGGCCGCGCGGCACGTCGTAGAAAAAGTCCTGCTGTCGAAAGATCAACGGAGCGTCAGGCGAAAGTGCCGCGGCGCGCTCGCGAAGCTGCTCGAACTGCTGGGCGCGGGCTTTGATTTCGATATTGCGTGCCATGTGAAGCTCCTGTCGGAAGAAGATGCGTGGACGGCTGCTGACGACGACTGAATCGCCCCGTTTGCCGGCGTCGCAAGCCGGTCGGCAGAGCCAGAGGAAACACGGAAAACAGCAGACTGGGATTCGGTGACGCATTGGTCAATGCGTCGGGGAAAAACGTCGACCAGACGTCAATCTAGCAAAAAGCACATGAGGATGCGGTTAAAGGCCACGGCGCATAAAGGTACAACACGCACTCGACATCGCCGCAGCTTCATGAGTCCGCCTCATATCGCACGACGCGTTGCCGCCCGCCAGCATTCACGCCGACCACTGCTGCTCGATCAGCTTTAGCGCGGCGGCGATGGCCGGTTCGTCCTTGTGCGCAGCGAGCGTGATGAACGTCAGCTCGGTCGGCACCGTGACGCCTTCGACGATCGTCAGCGCGTGCGCGTGCGCTTCCGCAATCGCCGTCGCATCGCGCGCGAGCGTCAGCCCGACTCCCGATTTGACGAGATCGAGCATCGACGGTTCCTGATCCACTTCCGCGACCTTGACGGGCTTGACGCCGGCATCCGCGAACCGGCGCGTGAGCAGGCGGTTGTGCGCGGACGCGGGCGGCGTCCAGATCCACGGCAGCGACGCCAGCGAGCGCCAGTCGCGCGCGCCCTTGACGCGGTCTTTCCAGCCGGCGGGCGCCAGCACCCGGTACTGGAAGTGCGTGAGCGTGACGGCGTGGAAGATTGCGGGCTCGCGCGTGTCGTCGTCGTCGGGCTGGCCGATGTAATAGCCGACGTCCAGCTCGCCGGCGCGCACCTGGTCGCGCACCCAGCCGGACATGCCGTGGCGAAGCTGCGTTTCGACATGCGGCCAGGTTTCGACGAGTTGCCGCAAAAAGCCGCCAAGCCGCAGAAACGCCGGGTCCAGAATCGTGCCGATGCGCAGCCGTCCGCGCACTTCCTGGCGCAGCGTCGCGGCCGCCCGCTCGACATCGGCCGCCGCGGCCAGTGCGCGTTCCGCGTGCGGCAGCAGCGCCTGTCCGTCGCGCGTGAGCGCCAGCCCGTGCGAAGTGCGCGTGAAAAGCGTCACGCCGAGCGCCGTCTGCAGATTCTTGATCTGCAGGCTGACGGCCGGTTGCGTCAGATGCAACTGCGCGGCCGCGCGGGTGAGATTGCCTTCGCGCGCGACCGTCGCGAAAGCGCGGAGCAGGGTGAGGTCCATCTGCTGATATTAACGCGCCTTATATCGCATTTGAGCATTACTCATTGGATTTGCGGCCCGCTTGCCGATTACGCTGGCACCATCATGCGCGCTCGCGCGCCGCTGCGCCGCAGCATCGACCATCACAAACCATTCTTCCAGGAGACAACATGAGCGAGACAGATCAAGGCAAGGTTCGCGCGCTGACGCACGCCATCAACGGCCGTCCCATCGACGGCACGAGCCAGCGCTTCGGCGATGTGTTCGATCCCGCCACGGGCGCCGTCACGTCGCGTGTGCCGCTCGCGAGCGTCGCGGAAGTCGATGCGGCCGTCGCCGCCGCGAAAGCCGCGTTTCCCGCGTGGAGCGAGACGGCGCCCATCAAACGCGCGCGCGTGCTGTTCAAGTTCAAGGAGTTGCTCGACCGTCACCACGACGAACTCGCCGAAATCATCACGAGCGAGCACGGCAAGGTGTTTTCGGATGCGAAGGGCGAAGTGATGCGCGGCATCGAGATCGTCGAGTTTGCATGCGGCATTCCGAATCTGCTGAAGACCGACTTCACCGATCAGATCGGCGGCGGCATCGACAACTGGAATCTGCGTCAGCCGCTGGGCGTGGTCGCGGGCATCACGCCGTTCAACTTCCCGATGATGGTGCCGTGCTGGATGTTCCCGGTCGCGATTGCGTGCGGCAACACGTTCGTGCTGAAGCCTTCGGAGCGCGATCCGTCGGCATCGATCCGTCTTGCCGAATTGCTGAAGGAAGCAGGCTTGCCTGATGGCGTGTTCAACGTCGTGCACGGCGACAAGGTGGCCGTCGATGCGCTGCTCGTGCATCCCGATGTCAGCGCGCTGTCGTTCGTGGGCTCGACGCCGATTGCCGAATACATCTATACGGAAGGCACGAAACACGGCAAGCGCGTGCAGGCGCTGGGCGGCGCAAAGAACCATCTCGTCGTGATGCCCGATGCCGATCTCGATCAGGCCGTCGATGCATTGATCGGTGCCGCGTACGGCTCGGCAGGCGAGCGCTGCATGGCGATCTCAGTGGCCGTCGCCGTCGGTCATATCGCCGACGAACTGATCGACAGGCTCACGCCGCGCGTGAAGTCGCTGAAGATCATGAACGGCATGGAAGCCGAAGCCGAAATGGGTCCGCTCGTGACGGCGGCGCATCGCGAGAAAGTGTCGGGTTATATCGATGCGGGCATCGAGGCGGGCGCGAAACTCGTGGTCGATGGGCGCGGTCATCAGGTGCCCGGTCACGAGAAGGGTTTCTTCCTCGGCGGCACGTTGTTCGACGACGTGAAGACCGACATGAAGATCTATCGCGAGGAAATCTTCGGGCCCGTGCTGTGCGTGGTGCGCGTGCCTGATTTTGCCTCGGCTGTCGAACTGATCAACAAGAACGAGTTTGCCAATGGCGTGTCGTGCTTCACGTCCGATGGCGGTGTCGCGCGCGCGTTCTCGCGGCAGATCGAGATCGGCATGGTCGGCATCAATGTGCCGATTCCCGTGCCGATGGCGTGGCATTCGTTCGGCGGCTGGAAGAAGTCGTTGTTCGGCGATCACCATGCATACGGCGAAGAAGGCGTGCGCTTTTACACGCGCTACAAGAGCATCATGCAGCGCTGGCCCGACAGCATCGCGAAGGGCGCGGAGTTCACGATGCCTGTGGCGAAGTAAGGAAAACGCGCTGCGCGCAGCGATGTGAAGGAGACAAAGATGGGCACGACAACAAGAAAACTGGAAGGCGAATTCGACTACATCGTCATCGGTGCGGGAACGGCGGGCTGCGTGCTGGCGAATCGCCTGAGCGAAGATCCGGATGTCAGCGTGCTGCTGCTCGAAGCGGGCGGCAAAGACGACTATCACTGGATACACGTGCCCGTCGGCTACCTCTATTGCATCGGCAATCCGCGCACCGACTGGCTCTACAAGACGCTTGCCGAACCCGGCCTCAATGGCCGCGCGTTGTCGTATCCGCGCGGCCGCGTGCTGGGCGGCTGCTCGTCGATCAACGGCATGATCTACATGCGCGGCCAGCGTGAAGACTACGACGAGTGGGCGCGGGTCACGAACGATGCTTCGTGGTCGTGGGACGCGGTGCTGCCCATCTTCAAACGCAGCGAGGATTACCACGGCGGTGCGAATGAATTCCACGGCGCGGGCGGTCAGTGGCGCGTCGAAAAGCAGCGTCTCAGATGGAAGATTCTCGAAGAGTTTTCACGCGCAGCACAAGAAACTGGCATCCCCGCCACCGACGATTTCAATCGCGGCGACAACACGGGCGTCGGCTATTTCGATGTCAACCAGAAGCGCGGCATTCGCTGGAATGCATCGAAAGCATTCTTGCGACCCGCGATGTCGCGTCCGAATCTCACTGTCATCACGGGCGCGCACACGCAACGTGTGGTGTTCGAAGGCAAGCGGTGCGTTGGGGTCGAATATCGCGGCGACGCCGAGTATTTCGCGAAGGCGCGCATCGAAGTGATCATGAGTTCGGGCGCGGTGAATTCGCCTCAATTGCTCGAACTCTCGGGCATCGGTAACGGCGCGCGTCTGCAGAATCTCGGCATCGATGTCGTGCGCGATCTGCGCGGCGTCGGAGAGAATCTGCAGGACCATTTGCAGTTGCGCATGGCGTTCAAGGTGCACGGCGTGCGCACGCTGAACACAGCCTCCGCGCACTGGTGGGGCAAGATGATGATCGGCCTGCAGTATCTGTTGACGCAGAGCGGGCCGATGTCGATGTCGCCGTCACAACTCGGCGCCTTCGCGAAGTCGGATGCAAACGACAGGTCGCTCGATCGCGCCGATCTCGAGTATCACGTGCAGCCGCTTTCGCTCGACAAGTTCGGCGAGCCGTTGCATCGCTTCAATGCATTCACGGCATCGGTGTGTCATTTGCGTCCGACTTCGCGCGGCAGCGTGCACATCGAATCGCGCGATCCTCATGCAGCGCCTTTGATCGCGCCGAACTATCTGTCGACGGAATACGACCGGCATGTGGCTGCGAACGCATTGCGGCTGACGCGCCGCATCGCGGCCGCGCCTGCATTGAAGCAGTACAGGCCCGAGGAGATCTTGCCGGGCATCCAGTTTCAAACGGAAGAAGAATTGCAGACCGCTGCGGGCAACGTGGGCACGACCATCTTCCATCCCGTCGGCACATGCCGCATGGGCACGCCCGATGATCCGGGCGCTGTCGTCGACAACCGCTTGCGCGTGATCGGCGTCGAAGGGCTGCGCGTCGTCGACGCATCGGTGATGCCGACCATCACATCGGGCAACACCAACTCGCCCACACTGATGATCGCCGAACGCGCGAGCGACATGATCCGCGCAGACCGTCGCGCGCCGCGAGCGGGCGCCGCGATGTCGACGGCCACCTCTTCTACGATGTCGGTTGCATGACGCGCAACGTTTAACGTTTGACGCGTTCAAGGTCGCATCAAACACTAAGTGCAAATCCCAATGATTGCGCTGCATCATTGGCGAGACAATGGCATCCGTGCTGCGTGGTGCGGCATGGACCACCGTCCGCATTGGTGCACCACGCCACGATTTGGCACGGGGGTCTCAACGCCAAGGAAAAGAGTCGCGCCGGAATCTGCGCGGAATAAAACGCGGTAGTGCTTCGCCTTACTTCGCATGGAAGGGAACATGATTCTCGGCGATACGATACTCGAGACGCGCGGGCTCACACGTGAGTTCAAGGGTTTTACCGCAGTCAACGGCGTGAATCTGCGCGTGAAGCGCGGCTCGATTCATGCGCTGATTGGCCCGAACGGCGCGGGCAAGACCACGTGCTTCAATCTGCTCACCAAATTTCTCGTTCCCACTGCGGGTCAGATCGTCTTTAACGGCGTCGATATCACGGGCGAGCGCCCGGCGCAGATCGCGCGTCGCGGCATCATCCGTTCATTCCAGATTTCCGCTGTATTTCCGCATTTGACGGCATTGCAGAACGTTCGCATCGGTTTGCAGCGTCAGCTCGGCACGGCATTTCATTTCTGGAGAAGCGAGCGCACGCTGCACCAGCTCGATGACCGCGCGATCGATCTGCTCACACAGGTAGGCCTGACCGATTTCGCGGATACGCCGACTGTCGAATTGTCGTATGGCCGCAAGCGCGCGCTCGAAATCGCCACCACGCTCGCGATGGAACCCGAACTGATGCTGCTCGACGAACCGACACAGGGCATGGGCCACGAAGACGTGGACCGCGTGACTGCACTGATCAAAAAGGTGTCGGCGGGCCGCACGATTCTGATGGTCGAACACAACATGAATGTGATTGCCGGCATCTCCGACACGATTACCGTTCTGCAGCGCGGCGAGGTGCTCGCCGAAGGCACATACGCGGAAGTCTCGAAGAACCCGCTCGTCATGCAAGCCTATATGGGCAGTGCGGACGCAGCGCTTGCCGGAGCGCATGCATGAGCACAGTGAGCGAACAGGAAAACGCAGCGGTCAGTGTGGTGAGCGGCGAGCCGGCGCTGGAGATCGCCGGACTGCAGGCCTGGTACGGCGAATCGCACATCCTGCATGGCGTCGATCTGACCGTGAGCCGCGGCGAAGTCGTCACGCTGCTCGGCCGCAACGGCGCGGGCCGCACCACCACGTTGCGCGCGATCATGGGCCTCACGGGGCGCCGCACGGGATCGATCCGCGTGGGCGGCCGCGAGACCATTTCGATGCCCACGCATCGAATCGCGCATTGCGGCGTCGGCTATTGCCCGGAAGAGCGCGGCATCTTTTCGAGCCTCTCCTGCGAAGAAAACCTGCTGTTGCCGCCCGCCGTCGGCGACAAGTCGTTGATGATGTCGATCGACGAGATTTACCAGATGTTTCCCAATCTGCAGGAACGGCGGATGAGCCAGGGCACGCGCCTGTCGGGCGGCGAGCAACAGATGCTGGCCGTCGCGCGCATCCTGCGTACGGGCGCTAATCTGCTGCTGCTCGACGAAATCTCGGAAGGACTCGCGCCCGTGATCGTGCAGGCGCTCGCGCGCATGATCGTGACGTTGAAGGCGCGCGGCTACACCATCGTGATGGTCGAACAGAACTTCCGCTTCGCCGCGCCGCTCGCCGATCGTTTCTATGTGATGGAGCATGGGCGCATCGTCGAGCATTTCGGTGCGAAGGAACTCGAAAGCAAAATGCCGGTGCTACACGATTTGCTCGGCGTCTAAGCGGGGTGGACGCATCCCGGCCACAAAGCGGGGTCGTCATGGGAACACGACGCACGACACACCCAGATGCCTCTGATAACCACAAGCATGAAAACAGGAGACACGCATGAAACTGAAGACTTTCGCCAGATTGTCAGCCGTCTGCTTCGCGGCTGCAGCGGGTGCGATGTTCGCTGCGGGCAGTGCGCAGGCGGCCGATGGCCAGACCGTCAAGATCGGCTATATCACTGATCTGTCGGGTCTGTATGCGGATATCGACGGCCCGGGCGGCCTCGAAGCGATCCGCATGGCGATTGCCGATTTCGGCGGCAAGGTCAACGGCAAGCCGATCGAACTCGTCTACGCGGACCACCAGAACAAGGCCGACATCGCTGCATCGCGCGCTCGCGAATGGATCGACCGTGACGGCGTCAACGTGATCATCGGCGGCACGAATTCGGCCACGGCGCTGTCGACCAACCAGGTCGCGGGCGAAAAGAAGGTTCCGTACATCAACATCGGCGCGGGCGCGGATAACCTCACCAACGAGCAATGCACGCCGTACACGGTCCACTACGCGTACGACACGATGGCGCTCGCAAAAGGCACGGGCTCGGCCGTGACCAAGCAGGGCGGCAAGACCTGGTACTTTCTGACGGCGGACTACGCGTTCGGCAAGGCGCTCGAGAAGAACACGTCGGACGTGGTCAAGGCGAACGGCGGGCAAGTGCTCGGCACCGTGCGCCATCCGCTCTCGGCATCGGACTTCTCGTCGTTCCTGCTGCAGGCGCAAGGCTCGAAGGCGCAGGTGCTGGGCCTCGCGAATGCAGGCGGCGACACGATCAACTCGATCAAGGCGGCAAAGGAATTCGGCGTCACGAAGTCAATGAAGATTGCGGCGCTGCTGATCTTCCTGACCGACATCCACAGCCTCGGACTCGAAACGACGCAAGGACTGGTCGCCACCGACAGCTGGTACTGGAACAAGGACGCGAACACGCGCAAGTGGGCGCAGCGCTACTTCGACAAGATGAAGAAGATGCCGACCAGTCTGCAGGCAGCGGACTATTCGGCCGTTACCACGTACCTGAAGGCCGTGCAGGCGGCAGGCACGACCGACAGCGACAAGGTGATGGATCAGCTTCATAAGGCGAAGATCGACGACTTCTACGCGAAGGGCTACATCCGTCAGGACGGCAGCATGATCCACGACATGTACCTGATGGAAGTGAAGAAGCCGTCGGACTCGAAAGAGCCGTGGGACTACTACAAGATCACCGCGACGATTCCTGGCGAACAGGCGTTCGCGACCAAGGCTGAATCGCGCTGCGCGCTCTGGAAGTAAGCGGTTTGCAGCGGGACGCGACGGGCGGCGCACCTGCCGCCCGTCGCGTCGCGTGAGCGAATTGCGTCGATATCATTTTGACGGCGGATTCGATGGATATCTTTGGCATTCCGCTACCGGCGATGCTCAGCCAGTTGCTGCTCGGTCTCGTGAACGGCTCGTTCTACGCGATCTTGAGTCTGGGGCTGGCCGTGATCTTCGGTCTTCTCAACGTGATCAATTTCGCGCACGGCGCGTTGTTCATGTTGGGTGCGATGCTCACCTGGATGGGCCTGTCGTACTTCAATCTGCCGTACTGGGTGATGCTGGTACTTGCGCCCGTGCTCGTCGGATTGTTCGGCATCGCGATCGAACGCTCGATGCTGCGCTGGCTGTACAAGCTCGATCACCTTTACGGATTGCTGCTCACGTTTGGGCTGACGCTCGTCGTCGAAGGCGTATTTCATTCGATCTACGGTTCGTCGGGTCAGCCGTATGACGTGCCTTCTGCGCTTGCGGGCGCAACCAACCTCGGCTTCATGTTTCTGCCGAACTATCGCGCTTGGGTGGTGGTCGCGTCGCTGGTCGTGTGTTTCGCGACGTGGTTCGTGATCGAGAAGACGCGGCTTGGCGCTTATCTTCGGGCGGGCACGGAGAACCCGAAACTCGTCGAAGCATTCGGCGTGAACGTGCCGATGATGGTGACGTTGACGTACGGCTTCGGCGTCGCGCTCGCCGCGTTCGCAGGCGTGCTCGCGGCGCCCGTGATCCAGGTCTCGCCGCTGATGGGCCAGCCGATGATCATCACCGTGTTCGCCGTCGTCGTGATCGGCGGAATGGGTTCGATCATGGGCTCGATATTGACGGGCCTGCTGCTCGGCGTGATCGAAGGGTTCACGCGCGTGTTCTATCCGGAAGCATCGGCGACCGTGGTCTTCGTGATCATGGCGCTCGTGTTGCTCGTGCGTCCGGCGGGTCTCTTCGGCAAGGAAAAATGATGCAGAGAAAAGCGCTCTACAGTCTGCTGCTGCTTGCGCTCATCGTCGCGCCGTTCGCCGGCGTGTATCCCGTGTTCGTGATGAAGGTGCTGTGCTTCGCGCTGTTCGCGGCGGCGTTCAATCTGTTGATCGGTTATACGGGGCTGCTGTCGTTCGGTCACGCGATGTTTCTTGCGACGGCGGGCTATGTCACCGGTTATTCGATCCAGACGATCGGGCTGACGCCGGAGCTGGGCGTGATCGCGGGTGCGCTGGCGGCGACGCTGCTCGGCTTTGTCGTCGGACTGTTCGCGATTCGCCGACAGGGCATCTACTTCGCGATGGTGACGCTCGCGCTCGCGCAAATGGTGTACTTCGTGTTCCTGCAGGCACCGTTCACGCACGGCGAAGACGGCCTGCAGGGTGTGCCGCGCGGCAAGCTGTTCGGCATCCTGAGCCTGTCGTCGGACCTGACGTTGTACTTCGTCGTGCTCGTCGTGATGGTGCTGGCGTTCCTGCTGATCGTACGCATCGTGCATTCGCCCTTTGGGCAGGTGCTGACCGCGATCAAGGAGAACGAGCCGCGCGCGATTTCGCTCGGCTATGACACGAACCGCTTCAAACTGCTCGCGTTCGTTTTGTCGGCGGGTCTTGCGGGGCTGGCGGGATCGCTGAAAGTGCTGGTGCTCGGGTTCGAGACGCTCGGCGATGCGTACTGGACGATGTCCGGTCTCGTCGTGCTGATGACGCTCGTAGGCGGCATGGGCACGCTGTTCGGTCCGCTGCTGGGCGCCGCGCTGATCGTCTCGCTGGAAGACAGACTCGGCGACATCGGCAGCGGGCTCGCGTCGGTGACGGGCGTCGACTGGTTCCGCTCGCTCGGCGAATCCGCGACGATCGTGACGGGGCTCATCTTCATTGCCTGCGTGCTGGCGTTTCGGCGCGGCATCGTGGGCGAGATCGTGCAGCGGGTCAAACCCTTGCGCGCGTGAACCGGCCGAAAATTGGTTTGCCATCCGAACGATTCAATGCTGTGGTGTGATGCCGCTAAATGAGGCGATTACGGAGCGAAACTACAAGAATGCGCCCCAATTTTGTGCGGCACTGCACCACTAGGGTAAATGCTAGTTGCCCGTGACACAGTCCCCGTTTAATCTTCACACAGTTCTGATGCACCGAATTTTGCAGGTGGAGAACGAGGAGACAATGAGGCACAAAAGTGCCCATACAAAAGCGCTGTTGGATCAGATCCAACAGCGCTTTTTACTTTCCGGCGTCCGTTTCGCTTTTCTGCTTCGCACGCATCGCGTGCCGCGTCCGGTTGTAAATCTGGCGCCTCTTCATTCGCCGTGCCCGGCGTTTTTCCCCAAAGATTCAAAGCCTTCAAAGCGCTTGCCGCGCGCGGTATGCGTCCGCTACACTCGCCATTCGCCGACCATCGGGTCGGCCTTTGTCAAAGTCAAATGAACGCGAACAGCGGGGCGTAGAGGAGCGGAATGAAGTCGGCATTGCGGTGGATCAGCGCGACGTTGGTCGCGGCGGGCGTGTGCGCAAGTTATAGCGGCGTGGCATGGGCGGACGTGAAGATCGGCATGACGGTGTCGGCAACGGGCCCAGCGGCTTCGCTCGGCATTCCGGAGAAGAACACCAGCGCGCTTCTGCCGAAGGAAATCGCGGGCCAGAAGATCGACTACATCGTGCTCGACGATGCGACCGACTCGACGCAAGCCGTGAAGAACGCGCGCAAGCTCACGAGTGAAGATCACGTCGATGCGTTGATCGGTTCGACCGTGGTGCCGAACTCGCTCGCGATGATCGACATCGCCAATGAAACGCAAACGCCCATGATCTCGATGGCGGCGGCGGCATCGATCGTGGAACCGATGGATGCAAAGCGCTCGTGGGTCTTCAAGACGCCGCAGAACGACATCCTGATGGCGACGGCGATCGCGCAACACATGTCGAATCACGGCGTGAAGACGGTGGCCTTCATCGGCTTCTCGGATGCGTACGGTGAGAGCTGGTTCAAGGAGTTCGGCAAGGCCGCCGATCTCGCGAAGATCAAGGTCGTCGCGAATGAGCGCTTCGCGCGCAACGATGCATCCGTGACGGGCCAGGTGCTCAAGATGATGTCGCAGAACCCGGACGCCGTGCTGATCGCCGGTGCGGGCACGCCGGCCGCTTTGCCGGAAAAGACGCTGCGCGAGCGCGGCTACAAGGGCAAGTACTATCAGACGCACGGCGTCGCGAATAACGACTTCCTGCGCGTGTGCGGCAAGGATTGCGAAGGCACGTATCTGCCCGCGGGTCCGCTGCTCGTCGCCGATCAGCTGCCCGATTCGAACCCTGTGAAGAAGGCGTCGCTTGCGTACAAGCACGCGTACGAAGGCGCCAACGGCACGGGCTCGATCTCGACGTTCGGCGGTCATGCGTGGGACGCCGGCCTGCTGCTGCAACGTGCCATTCCCATCGCGTTGAAGAAGGGCCAGCCGGGCACGCCGCAATTCCGTGAAGCGCTGCGCGCCGCGCTCGAAAGCACGAAAGATCTGCCGGGTTCGCACGGCATCTTCAACATGAGCGTGAACGATCACGCGGGCCTCGATCAACGGGCGCGTGTGATGGTGCAAATCGTCGACGGCAAGTGGAAGCTTGCTTCCGATTAAGCGAGGCGATTAACGCATTCGAATCAACCAAAAAGACGCGAGTAGTTGACGCGTCTTTTTTATTGCCCGCGAGATGATTGATTAAGGCAAAGCAGGGGAGACCATAAAGCGGTAAGGCCCGCATTTGACGCAATTGCAACGAGCAGGGAAAACCATGCTTGGCAGGCTTATACCCGATAACTAGATTCAGTTACCCGGTTCTCGAACTGGATTACGACACGCATTTAAAGCGTTTGGAGACATTCAATGAAAACGACAAAGCAATGGGTCCGTACTGCGATCGCGATGGCGCTCGTTTGCGGAGCGAGCACGGCGATGGCGCAGGTGAAGATCGGCGTCACGTTGTCCACCACGGGGCCCGCCGCATCGCTCGGCATCCCTGAAAAGAACACGATTGCGCTGCTGCCGAAGGAGATTGCCGGCAAGAGCGTCGAGTACATCGTGCTCGACGATGCATCGGACACGAGCCGTGCCGTGCAGAACACGCGCAAGCTGATCGACGAGAATCACGTCGATGCCATCATCGGCTCGACGGTCACGCCGAATTCGCTCGCGATGCTCGATCCCGTTTCGGAAGGCAAGACGCCGATGATTTCGCTGGCGGCGTCGGCGGCCATCATTTCGCCGATGGATGCGAAGCGCTCATGGGCCTTCAAGACGCCGCAAAACGATGGCCTGATGGCCGACGCGATCGCCGAGTACATGGAGAAGCATGGCGTGAAGTCGGTGGCGTTCATCGGCTTCTCGGATGCGTATGGCGAGAACTGGTACAACGTGTTCAGCAAGGCAGCGGATGCGCATCATCTGAAGCTCGTCGCGAACGAACGCTACAACCGTACCGATGCCTCCGTGACCGGGCAAATACTGAAGATCACGGCGGCGAATCCGGATGCCGTGCTGATCGCGGGTTCGGGTACGCCGTCCGCGCTGCCGGCAAAGGCGCTGAAGGAGCGCGGTTACAAGGGCAAGATCTATCAGACGCACGGCGTCGCGAACAATGACTTCCTGCGCGTGTGCGGCAAGGATTGCGAAGGCGAACTGCTGCCCGCTGGCCCGATTCTCGTGGCCGATCAGCTGCCCGAATCGAACCCCGTGAAGAAGTCGTCGCTGGCGTACAAAAATGCCTACGAGAAGGCGTACGGCGTGGGTTCTGTCGCGACGTTCGGCGGCCATGCTTGGGACGCAGGCCAGATGCTCGAACGCGCAATTCCCGAGGCGTTGAAGAAAGGCCAGCCGGGCACGGAAGCATTTCGCGTCGCGCTGCGCGAGGCACTCGAGAACGTCAAGGATCTGCCACTCTCGCACGGCATCATGAATATCACGACCACAGACCACAACGGTCTCGACAAGCGCGCTCGCGTGATCGTCGAGATCTCTGATGGCAAGTGGAAACTTCAGAACGACTAAGACGGTACTCGCCTCTCGCGCGATGCGTGGCGCGAGCGTCTAAGAACGCTCTCAAGCCACGCAGCAATTTTCTGATCGATAACAATGGCAAGCTCTGCCGCGCCGTATCACAGGCGCGGCAGTTGTTTTATGTGTCGCTGCTTCGTTTGGCGGCCAGCAAGCGTTCAGCTGGCTCTCACTGTTTCTCAGTTTCAATTTCGACGTTCCAGGACGAGTAAGCATGGATCTATCAATTGCGGCTATCCTCGCGCAGGACGGCATCACGACGGGCGCGATCTACGCATTGCTCGCGCTCGCATTGGTGCTGGTGTTCTCCGTGACGCGAGCCATTTTCATCCCGCAAGGGGAGTTCGTCTCGTACGGCGCGCTGACGCTCGCCGCATTGCAGACGCAGAAGTTTCCGGCGACCTGCTGGCTGCTGATGGCGATGGGGCTCGCCTGCTTTGTCGTCGACGTTGTCTCGATGGCGCGGCATCCTGAGCGCCGGCGCCATGCGGCGCGCACGCTGACGACGCTGGTCGGCAAGTATCTGCTGTTTCCCGTTGCGGTGTACGCGATCACGCGCGGCGTCGTCGCGCAGCCGCTGCCGATGCTCGCGCAGATCGCGCTGACGCTGCTGATCGTGGTGCCGATGGGGCCGTTCGTCTATCGCCTCGCCTACGAGCCCGTGGCGGAAGCAACGACGCTGCTGCTGCTGATCGTGTCCGTCGCCGTGCACTTCGCGATGGTCGGCCTCGGGCTCGTGATGTTCGGCGCGGAAGGATCGCGCACCAACGCGTTCACCGATTCGACGTTCAACATCGGCAGCATGTCGATCTCGGGGCAGAGCGTGTGGGTGATCGGCGTGGCCGTGGTGCTGATCGGCGTGCTGTATCTGTACTTCGACCGCTCGATCTCCGGGAAAGCGCTGCGTGCGACGTCCGTGAACCGGTTGGGCGCGCGGCTCGTCGGCATCGGCACGACACAGGCGGGACGCCTCGCGTTCACGCTCGCGGCCGGACTCGGCGTGCTGTGCGGCATTCTCGTCGCGCCGCTGACGACCATCTACTACGACTCGGGCTTCCTGATCGGCCTGAAGGGCTTTGTCGGCGCGATTATCGGCGGGCTGGTCAGCTACCCGCTGGCGGCGGCGGGCTCGATACTCGTCGGCTTGCTGGAGTCGTATTCGTCGTTTTGGGCCAGTTCGTACAAGGAAGTGATCGTGTTCACGCTGATCATTCCCGTGCTGCTCTGGCGGAGTCTCGCCAGCCCGCATGCGGAAGAAGAGGAGGAGTGACGCGATGAAACGCATCATGCAAAACAAGTTCTTCTGGTTGTTCCTCGTGGTGATGTTCGCGTTGCCCGTGCTGCCGCAACCGGTTCGCGTACCAGAGTATTGGGTCACGCTGCTCAACTACATCGGACTGTATTCGATCGTCGCCATCGGCCTTGTGCTGCTGACGGGCATCGGCGGGATGACGAGCTTCGGGCAGGCGGCGTTCGTCGGTGTCGGCGCATACGCGACGGCGTATCTGACGACGCAGTTCGGCGTTTCGCCATGGCTTGCGCTGATCGTGGGGGTCGTGCTGACGGCCTTGATCGCGTTGTTGCTGGGCGCGGTGACGATGCGGCTATCGGGGCACTTCCTGCCCCTTGGGACGATCGCGTGGGGGCTCGCGCTGTTCTTTCTGTTCGGCAACATGGAGATGCTCGGCAAGTACGACGGCATCAACGGCATTCCTGTGCTCAACGTGCTCGGGATCAACCTCGAATCCGGCCGCCATATTTATTACCTGATCTGGATCGTCGTGCTCGGCGCCGTCGTGTCTGTTCAGAATCTGCTTAATAGCCGGCCGGGACGCGCGATCCGCGCGCTGCGCGGTGGCGGGTTGATGGCAGAGGCGATGGGTGTGAATACGGCGTGGATGCGGGTCGTGATCTTCGTCTATGCGGCTGTGCTCGCCGCGATTTCGGGCTTCCTCTACGCGCATCTGCAGCGCGCGGTGAATCCGACGCCGTTCGGCCTGAATCACGGCATCGAGTTTCTGTTCATGGCCGTGGTCGGCGGCGTCGCGCACGTCTGGGGCGCAGTGCTGGGCGCGGCGATCCTCACGATTCTCCAGGACTATCTGCAAACGCTTCTGCCGAAATTGCTGGGCGAGAACGGCAATTTCGAAATCATCGTATTCGGCATCCTGATGGTGCTGCTGCTGCAGTACGCGCGCCACGGTGTCTGGCCGTACGTGGCGCGCATTTTTCCTCGCGGCGGCCGTGCGCATGTGCCGGATCATGCCGACGCGTTGCCGCAGCGCAGCAAGCCGGCGGCCGGCGAATCGCTGCTAGTCGTCGATAAGGCGCGCAAGCAGTTCGGCGGACTGGTCGCGGTGAACGATGTCAGCTTCGAGGTGAAGGCGGGACAGATCATCGGATTGATCGGTCCGAACGGCGCCGGCAAATCGACCACCTTCAACCTGGTGACGGGCGTTCTGCAAGCGACGAGCGGCGCTATTACTTTCCGGGGCGAACGTATCGACGCGCTCAATTCACGTGAAATCGTCAAACGCGGCATCGGGCGCACGTTCCAGCACGTCAAGCTGCTGCCAGGGATGACCGTGCTCGAGAACGTGGCAATCGGCGCGCATCTGCGTGGACATGCGGGCGTCTGGCGCAGCGTGGTGCGGCTGAACTCGGCCGAAGAGGCGCGTCTGATGGCGGAAGCCGCACGGCAAATCCGGCGCGTCGGCCTCGAGGCGCACATGTATGACGAGGCAGGAAGTCTTGCGCTCGGCAAACAGCGCATTCTGGAAATTGCGCGTGCGCTTTGCTGCGATCCGACTCTGCTGCTACTCGACGAGCCTGCGGCCGGGTTGCGTTATCAGGAGAAACTGCAGCTGGCGACACTGCTGCGCAAGCTGCGCGAAGAAGGCATGAGTGTCCTGCTCGTCGAACACGACATGGATTTCGTGATGAATCTCACGGATCGGCTGGTGGTGATGGAGTTTGGAACGCGGATCGCGGAAGGCCTGCCACAAGACGTGCAGAACGACCCGGCCGTGCTGGAAGCGTACCTTGGTGGGGTGGAATGATGGCGGAGCAGACAATGGATACGCCGATTCTCGAAGTAAGCGGGTTATCCGTTCGATACGGAAAGGTCGAGGCATTGCACGACGCAAGAATTGCCGTGCGTCCCGGCCAGATCGTCTCGGTAATCGGGCCAAACGGTGCCGGAAAGTCGACGTTGCTCAACGCGATCATGGGCGCGCTGCCGGTGACGGGGCATGCGAAGGGTGCGGTGATCTACCGCAACGAGGACGTGAGCCACGTGCCCGTCGAAAAACGCGTCGCGCGCGGCATGTGTCTTGTACCGGAAAAGCGCGAACTGTTCGCGACGATGACGGTTGAAGACAATTTGGTATTGGGCGCGTACCGACGCAAGCGGGCGGGGGAGCGCAATTACTTGGATCAGCTCGAACCCGTCTTTCAGCTTTTTCCGCGGCTGAAGGAGCGCCGCAGGCAGGCGGCTGGGACGCTGTCGGGCGGTGAGCGGCAGATGTTGGCCGTTGGCCGCGCGCTGATGGGCAAACCGGACTTGCTGATGCTTGATGAACCGAGTCTGGGTTTGGCGCCGCTGATTGTGAAAGAGATTTTTCATATCATTAGCGCGCTGCGGCAAACAGGCGTCGCGACCCTGCTGATCGAACAAAACGCGCGTGCGGCGTTGCAGATTTCGGATTACGGCTACGTGCTCGAAACAGGCGAGCTCGCGCTGGAAGGCGAGGCGATTGCGCTAGCCCAAAACCCCAGAGTGATTGAAACCTATCTGGGTCTAACGAAAAAAGTCGCGTAGCCGACGGAATTTCTTGCGGACCGGCTGTCAAACGAACGGCGTGTTTCACGTGAAACACGCCGTTTTTTCGTCCTATGCCGTCTGGACGGAATTCGGGCCAAAAGCGAACCCGCTATAATTTCGCCCATACAATTTTCTTTAGGCTCACGCGGAGCTCCGGCGTGAGATCCGCGATGCTTTATCCCACAGAATTTGACGTAATCGTCGTCGGCGGCGGTCATGCCGGCACGGAGGCCGCATTGGCGTCCGCGCGCATGGGCAACAAGACGCTTTTGCTCACGCATAACATCGAAACCCTCGGCCAGATGAGCTGCAACCCGTCGATTGGCGGTATTGGCAAGGGGCATCTGGTCAAAGAAGTTGATGCGCTCGGCGGCACCATGGCGGCGGCCACTGACGAAGGCGGTATCCAGTTCCGCATCCTCAATTCGTCCAAAGGCCCCGCAGTCCGGGCGACCCG
>BBSL01000037.1 GCA_001319865.1 Burkholderia sp. E7m39
TGCGCAAGCTGACCGCGTGCTGTACAAAGCGGCGATCCGTCGTCGCTTGGAGAATCAGCCGAATCTTTGGCTTTTCCAGCAATCGGTCGACGATTTGATCGTGGAAGGCGACAAGGTCGTCGGTGCGGTGACGCAAGTTGGCGTCCGTTTCCGCTCGCGGGCGGTTGTGTTGACGGCTGGAACCTTTCTTGACGGGAAGATCCACGTCGGCCTCAACAACTACACGGGCGGACGCGCGGGCGATCCGGCTGCTGTCTCATTGTCGGCGCGGCTCAAGGAACTGAAGTTGCCTCAAGGACGCCTGAAGACGGGTACGCCGCCGCGTATCGACGGGCGCACGATCGATTTCTCCAAACTTGAAGAGCAGCCGGGCGATCTCGATCCGATTCCCGTCTTCTCATTCCTCGGGCGCGTCGAACAGCATCCGCGTCAGGTGCCGTGCTGGGTCACGCATACGAATTCGCAGACGCACGACATCATTCGGGGCGGATTGGATCGCTCGCCCATGTACACGGGCGTCATCGAGGGCGTGGGCCCACGTTATTGCCCGTCAATCGAGGACAAAATCCATCGATTTGCGTCAAAAGAGTCGCATCAGATCTTCCTCGAGCCGGAAGGGCTAACAACGAATGAGTTCTATCCGAACGGCATCTCGACGAGCCTTCCTTTCGACGTCCAGCTCGAACTGGTGCGTTCGATGGTCGGCCTCGAGCACGCGCACATATTGCGTCCCGGCTACGCAATCGAGTACGACTACTTTGATCCGCGCGGCCTGAAGGCTTCGCTGGAAACGAAGGTAATCAATGGACTGTTCTTCGCTGGCCAGATCAACGGTACAACGGGCTACGAAGAGGCCGCTGCGCAAGGGTTGTTGGCCGGCATCAACGCCGGTTTGTTCGTTCAGGGTAAGGAAGCGTGGTGCCCGCGTCGCGATCAGGCCTATCTGGGTGTGCTGGTTGATGATCTCGTGACGCGCGGCGTCTCTGAACCGTATCGCATGTTCACCAGTCGCGCGGAGTATCGTCTGAGCCTTCGCGAAGACAACGCGGACATGCGGCTGACGGAGATCGGACGTGAGTTGGGCGTTGTCGACGATGTGCGCTGGGACGCTTTCAGCCGCAAACGCGACGCTGTTTCACGTGAAACAGAGCGCCTCCGGACGACTTGGGTCAATCCGAAGACGCTTTCGTCTGACGAAGCCAGCGCGTTGTTGGGCAAACCTATCGATCACGAATACAGCCTCGCCGACCTGCTGCGACGCCCCGGTGTGTCGTACGACGGTATCTGCGGATTGCGGGAAGGCGCATGCGGCCCTGTAGAGCCACTGGCCGACGATGAAGTGCTGCTTGCCCAGATCAAGGAACAGATCGAGATCGGCGTCAAATACCAAGGCTATATCGAGCGTCAGGCCGGTGAAATCGAGCGCAACGAAGCGCACGAGAATACGCGGCTGCCCGAGAATCTCGATTACGCGGAAGTTCGCGGCTTGTCGTTCGAGGCGCGCCAGAAGCTGACACAGTTCCGGCCTGAAACGATCGGTCAAGCGTCGCGTATTTCTGGCATCACGCCGGCGGCAATCTCGCTGCTTATGGTTCACCTCAAGCGCGGTCTCGGCCGTCGCGGGCAAAAGCCCGTCGATACGGGCGCGGACAACTCGCCGGTGGCTCGATGACGGCCCGTCCGAACACGATGCCTACTCGGGAGTTGCTGGCCGAATTGCTGGAGGAGGGCGTGCGCGACCTCGGCATCGATTTGATCGGCGATCAGCATGACAAGCTACTCGACTATGTTGCATTGCTGGCAAAGTGGAATGCCGTCTACAACCTGACGGCGATTCGCGATCCGAGGCAAATGCTGATTCAGCACATTCTGGATTCACTTTCGATTGTTCCGCATCTCACTCGATCCGGCGCGGCGTCGGTGCTGGATGTCGGCTCGGGCGGGGGGCTGCCCGGCATAGTGCTGGCGATCGTATTCCCCGAATGGTCCGTGACCGTCAACGATATCGTCCAGAAAAAATCCGCGTTTCAGTCGCAAGCAAAGGCCGAGCTGGGCCTCGCGAACCTCGCGGTGGTGACCGGCCGTGTCGAGAATCTGCGGCCGGGCGTCGAAGTATCAGGAAAGTTCGACGTGATCGTCTCGCGCGCATTCGCAGAACTCGCGGATTTCGTTACACTGGCCCGTCACCTCGTCGCGGAAAACGGCGCGATCTGGGCGATGAAGGGCGTGCGACCGGATGGGGAAATCGAGCGCTTGCCTGGCGATGTACAGGTGAAGCAGGTCATCCGTCTAAAGGTGCCGTCGCTGGACGCCGAGCGGCATCTGGTCGAGGTCACCGTAGACTGAAGCTCGGTCGAAATCTCATTAAACAGGCTGCAAAGGGACACCTAAAAGATGGCAAAAATCTTCTGCGTTGCGAACCAGAAGGGTGGAGTCGGCAAAACGACAACCGCGGTCAATCTCGCCGCGAGCCTCGCATCGCAGGGACAACGGGTCCTGCTTATCGATCTCGACCCACAAGGCAACGCTACGATGGGCAGCGGTGTCGACAAGGCGGCTTGCGAAAACACCGTGTATGAAGTGCTGGTCGACGGCGTGTCGGTGGCGGATGCACGCGTGAAGTCGGAGGCGGTTTCGTATGATGTACTACCCGCCAACCGTGAACTGGCCGGCGCCGAGGTTGAACTCGTCAGCATGGACAATCGCGAGCGTCAACTGAAAGAGGCGCTTGCGCACGTCGTCCAGGACTACGATTTCGTGCTGATCGATTGTCCGCCCGCGCTGTCGCTGTTGACCCTGAACGGCCTGTGCGCCGCGCATGGCGTCGTCATCCCGATGCAGTGCGAATACTTTGCGCTCGAAGGCTTGTCGGACCTCGTCAATACCATCAAGCAGGTTCACGCGAATCTCAATCGCGATCTGAAGGTGATCGGCTTGCTGCGCGTCATGTTCGATCCGCGCATCACGCTGCAGCAGCAGGTTTCGGAACAATTGAAGGAGCATTTTGGCGACAAGGTGTTCGATGTCGTCATTCCGCGGAACGTGCGGCTGGCCGAGGCACCGAGCTACGGACTGCCGGGCGTCGTGTTCGACCGCGCATCGCGTGGCGCGCAGGCTTATGTGCAGTTCGGCCAGGAAATGATCGAACGGGTGCGAGCGCTATGACGCAGCGCCAATCATCCAAAGCGGACCGAGGAACCACGATGAACGCAGTAGCACGGAAGAAAGGGCTGGGCAGGGGACTGGAAGCACTGCTTGGTGGAAGCGCGGACATCACGGAAGCGGTGAAGATCAACGGCGCGCCGCAGACGCTGCCGCTCGACAAGATGCAGGCGGGCAAATATCAGCCACGCACGCGAATGGACGAAGGTGCGCTGCAGGAATTGGCGGCCAGCATTCGCTCGCAGGGTCTGATGCAGCCGATTCTGGTGCGTCCCATTTCGCCCGAGAAGTTTGAAATCATCGCGGGCGAGCGCCGTTTTCGCGCCGCCCGCCTGGCGGGCCTCGACGAAGTGCCGGTGCTGGTCCGTGACGTGCCGGATCAGGCGGCGGCCGCTATGGCGCTTATCGAGAACATCCAGCGGGAAGACCTGAACCCGCTCGAAGAGGCGCAAGGCATCCAGCGTCTGCTGGATGAATTCAGCTTTACGCACGAACAGGCAGCCGAATCGGTTGGACGGTCGCGCAGCGCGGTATCGAACCTGCTTCGTTTGCTAAACCTCGCTTCGCCCGTGCAGACGATGCTGCTCGCCGGCGATCTGGACATGGGCCACGCGCGCGCATTGCTGGCCGTCGACGCCGCCACGCAGATTACGCTGGCGAACCAGGTGGTCAACAAGCGGATGTCGGTTCGTGAAACCGAAAAGCTGGTTACGGCAACGACTAAGGCCGCTCCCGCCGTGAAGGCGAAGGCCAACAACGACGGCGGCAGGGATACGCGGCGGCTCGAAGAGGAACTGTCCGATCTGCTTGCCGCCACGGTAAAGATCAAGCTGGGACGTCGCGGACGAGGGCAGGTGCTCGTCGATTTCGGCGACCTTGACGCGCTCGAAGGCATACTTGCGCGCTTGCGCGGCAACGCGACGGCATCGTAAAACGCCTTTCCGATGCCGACTGCTGAACACGCCATCAAGCCAACTCGAGGCCTGCTGCTCACGATCATCCACTACGTAGCGAAGGAGCCGGTGCTTTCCGTGCTCGTCGCTGCGTTGATCGTGCTGCAGATTTTCCATCCGCGATCGTGGAAGTCTCTGCCTTCGCTGGTCGACTGGCAAACCGTGCTGACCCTCGCTGGGCTGCTGATCCTGACGAAGGCTGTCGAATATTCAGGATTCCTGATGTGGCTCGCGCATCGTGTGGTCCACCGGATTCATTCGCAGCGCGGGCTCGCCTGGTTGTTGATCGCGCTCGCCGCGGCGCTGTCGACGTTGCTTACCAACGACGTCGCGTTGTTCGTCGTCGTACCGCTCGCCTTGTCGCTGAACGAATTGACGCCGCTGCCGCTCAAGCGCCTTGTGATTTTCATTGCCATAGCGGTCAATGCAGGATCGATCCTCACGCCGCTCGGCAATCCTCAAAACCTGTTTCTGTGGCAGACGAGCGGCGTATCGTTCGGTGGCTTTGTGCTGGCGCTTGCGCCGTTGTGCCTGGCGCTGATGGTGATGATGTACGCGCTCGCGGCAGTTGCGTTCAGGCCTATCCCGTTGGACCTGTCGGGCGACACGGAGCCGCACCCCGTCGATCGTCCGCTGCTGGGTGTCGCCGCGATACTGTTCGTGGCGTTCGTCCTGCTCGCCGATGCCCACCGAGCTGGGATCGGACTGATCGGAGTCGGCTTGGGATTTATCTTCTGGCGTCCGCGAATTGTCCTGAAGATCGATTGGCTTTTGCTGTTGATCTTCGTGTTCATGTTCATTGTCTTGAGAAGCGTCGCGGCGTTGCCTTGGGTACACAACGCAGTTGGCCAATTGCATCTCACCACGCCGCTGCGCGCCTATGCCGCAGGCGCAATACTGTCGCAATTCATCAGCAATGTCCCGGCCGCGATCATGCTCGCCGAGTTTTCGAAAGACTGGCGTGCGTTGGCGTTCGGAGTGAGTGTGGGCGGATTCGGATTTGCGATCGGTTCGCTGGCCAATCTGATTGCAATGAGGCTTTCAGGACAGCGCGGAATGTGGATGCAATTCCACCTCTTCTCAGTCCCGTTCTGGGTCGTCGGCGGCGCGGTCGGCGGGTGGCTGCTGTTGCATTTTTGACACTTGTGCGTGCGTGGAAAATGAGCATCCAGAACCGCCGTCACGGCGCATCTCGCGACTCTGTTCCTGTCCCGCCGCGACTGCCTTACATTTGCCGTCCGATACGCTGAAAACGGGGTTTTCCCGCATCATGAAGCGCCGTTTCACGGTGGTTATTGGTCGGGCTAAAGTCTTGAATTGGCTGCAACTATCGCTTACAATCGCCCGGATTTATTTGCTAGGCACCCCCGTAAGCGGCGCGAAAGCTCGCGGGCTGAAACAGGACTTTGCGGAACACTGCGATGGCGGTCAAAACGTCGAACCAAACGCCGCAGCAACGGCACGACGAACACCGCGAAGAGCGCATCGGTTCGCAAGCGCCGGGTCACCAGCGCGCAACGCATGACGAAGCGTGGGATGCCGAGCAGCAAGATAACAATATCGTTCCGCTCACGCGGGCTGAAGCTGAAAAGCTGTTCGGTCCGCAGGTGAGTCGTCCATCGCGCGTTACACCGCTCAAGGTCGTGATTGCGCAAATGGTTTTGTCCCTGGGTGCGACGCTGTTGTGGTGGCTGTTCTACAAGCCGCCGGGCGATGCTGCGCTGTCCGCGTTCCTGGGGGGAGCGATTTGCTGGGTGCCGAGCGCGTTGTTCGCGGCACGTCTTAAGAAGTTGAGCGGCGCCGAAACGGTGATGAGCTGGATGATCGGCGAAGCGCTCAAGATGGGGACAACGATTGCGATGTTTATTGCCATCGCATTCTGGTATCACGACGTGCGGTGGATTCCGCTGCTCGTGACTTATCTCATCGCTCTCAAGACGTACTGGATCGCGCTCGCCTGGCGGTGAAGCAAACGAGACATCGCTGACACGTGCATGAGCAACGTGACATCAGCACGAGGCGCGCGGGTTTGACAGAAGCCCGCGCTGGCGTGTTCCCGCAATACGGCATTGCGGCGGGAGCGGCCCGGAAAAATTTTCGACAATTTGGGTGGCATTAACGATATGGCAGCTAGCGAAGGAACGCGCGCTCTGGACCCGTCCGAGTACATTGCGCACCACTTGCAGAATCTTTCCACCGCTCATCAGACGTCGATTTTCGATATCCACGTCTGGAATCTCGATACGCTCTTCTGGTCGATCGTGTGCGGTCTCGTCACCATCCTGATCTTGCGTCTCGCTGCGCGTAAGGCGACGTCCGGCGTGCCGGGCCGTTTCCAGTGCGCGGTCGAAATGCTGGTCGAAATGGTCGAGGATCAATCGAAGTCGATGATCCACGGCAACCGCGCGTTCATCGCGCCGCTCGCGCTGACCGTGTTTGTCTGGGTCGCGCTGATGAACTCGCTCGACTTTCTGCCCGTCGACCTGCCGGGCCGCGTGATCGGCTGGCTGGGTCTGTCGGAAGTCATCTCGCACCACCGCATCGTGCCGACGGCCGACCTGAACGGCACGCTTGGCATCGCGCTCGGCGTGTTCGTGCTGATGATTTACTACAACTTCAAGATCAAGGGCGCAGGCGGCTTCGTGCACGAGCTGCTGTCCGCTCCGTTCGGCGCGCATCCGCTGCTGTGGATCCCGAACCTTGCACTGAACATCATCGAGTTCGTCGCGAAGACGGTTTCCCTCGGCATGCGGCTGTTCGGCAACATGTACGCGGGCGAGCTGTTGTTCCTGCTGATTGCCCTGCTCGGCAGCATCTGGAACTTCGGCGCGGACACGACGGTGCTTGGCTTCATCGGCCACGTGATCGCAGGCAGCGTGTGGGCGATCTTCCACATCCTGATCGTTCTGCTGCAGGCGTTCATTTTCATGATGCTGACGCTGGTGTACATCGGCCAGGCACACGACACGCACTGACCGGCGCGTCGCCAAAGAATCAGAGTTTCAAGAATCGTAGTTTTTTAAATCCCAGTTCCAAAAAGACTTTTCACAAGGAGTGATCATGCAAGCTTTCATCGCCAACATCCAGGGTCTGACCGCCATCGGTATCGGCATCATCATCGGCCTGGGTGCAATCGGCGCCTGTATCGGTATCGGTCTGATGGGCGGCAAGTACATCGAAGCATGCGCTCGCCAGCCGGAACTGATGAACCCGCTGCAAACCAAGATGTTCCTGCTGGCTGGTCTGATCGATGCGGCGTTCCTGATTGGCGTTGGTGTGGCAATGCTGTTTGCGTTCGCGAACCCGCTGCTGTCGAAGCTGGCAGGCTGAGGTTCCTCGGAAGTGCGCGCCTGATCTATAACTGATGAGGGCGCAAAGCGGAACGGGCACTAAGGCGCTGATCGAGCACTGAATCGATGAGCGCCTTGCCGTTTCCTCCTCCGAACAAGCAACGTTTAAGGAAACACCGTGAATCTCAACGCAACCCTGTTTGCGCAAATGGTCGTGTTCCTGATCCTCGCGTGGTTCACGATGAAGTTCGTGTGGCCGCCGCTGATCAACGCCCTCGACGAGCGCTCGAAGAAGATCGCCGACGGTCTTTCGGCCGCTGAAAAGGGCAAGCTGGAACTCGAAGCCGCGCACAAGCGCGTCGACCAGGAACTCTCCCAGGCACGCAACGAAGGCCAGCAACGCATCGCTGACGCCGAAAAGCGTGCCGTCGCGGTCGCCGACGAAATCAAGGCGCAGGCGCAAGCCGAAGCCGCTCGCATCATCGCCCAGGCGAAAGCCGACGCTGATCAGCAGATCGTGAAGGCACGCGAAGCGCTGCGTGGCGAAGTCGCCGCGCTCGCCGTGAAGGGTGCCGAGCAGATCCTGAAGCGCGAAGTCGACCAGGCGGCTCACGCCGACCTGCTGAATCAACTCAAAGCCGAGCTCTGATCATGGCCGAACTTGCAACCATCGCCCGTCCGTACGCAGAAGCGCTGTTTGGCGTGGCCGAAGCTGGTGACATCGCCGCCTGGTCCGAATTCGTGCAGGAGCTGGCACAGGTTGCGCGTCTGCCCGATGTGCTGTCGATTGCCTCGAGCCCGAAAGTCAGCCGTGCACAGATCAGCGACCTGCTGCTGGCCGCGGTGAAATCGCCGCTCAAGGACAATGCGCAAGCGAAGAATCTGGTTCAGATGCTGGTCGACAATCATCGTCTGCCGCTTCTGCCGGAAATCGCCACGCAGTTCGAAGAGTTGAAGAACGCCCGCGAAGGTGCGGCCGATGCGCTGATCGTCAGCGCATTCCCCCTCGAAGGTGCGCAGCTGGACGACCTCGTCGCAAGCCTCGAACGCAAATTCAAACGCAAGCTGAAGCCGACGGTCCAGGTGGACTCGTCGTTGATCGGCGGCGTTCGCGTGACGGTCGGCGACGAAGTGCTCGATACCTCGGTCCGCGCGCGGCTCGCCAGCATGCAGACGGCTCTGACCGCCTGAAGCCCTCACGTGGTTGTGGCGGCTGGCACGCAACAGAAATGACTATCAGGAGCGAATAATGCAACTCAATCCCTCTGAGATCAGCGAGCTGATCAAGAGCCGGATCCAGGGCCTTGAAGCGAGCGCAGACGTTCGCAACCAGGGCACCGTGATCTCCGTGACCGACGGTATCGTGCGCATCCACGGCCTGTCGGAAGTGATGCAGGGCGAAATGCTCGAATTCCCGGGCAACGTGTACGGCCTCGCGCTGAACCTCGAGCGCGACTCGGTCGGCGCCGTGATTCTGGGCGAATACGAAAGCATCTCGGAAGGCGACATCGTCAAGACGACGGGCCGCATTCTCGAAGTGCCGGTCGGTCCCGAACTGGTTGGCCGCGTGGTCGACGCGCTGGGCAACCCGATCGACGGCAAGGGCCCGATCAACGCAAAGCTGACGGACCCGATCGAAAAGATCGCCCCGGGCGTGATCTGGCGTAAGTCGGTGTCGCAGCCGGTGCAAACGGGTCTGAAGTCGATCGACTCGATGGTGCCGATCGGCCGTGGCCAGCGCGAGCTGATCATCGGCGACCGCCAGTGCGGCAAGACGGCCGTTGCGGTCGATGCGATCATCAACCAGAAGGGCAAGGACCTGATCTGTATCTACGTCGCGATCGGCCAGAAGGCTTCGTCAATCGTGAACGTGGTTCGCAAGCTCGAAGAAACGGGCGCGATGGCGTACACGATCGTCGTCGCCGCTTCGGCTTCGGAGTCGGCCGCGATGCAGTACCTGGCACCGTACGCCGGCTGCACGATGGGCGAATACTTCCGCGACCGCGGCCAGGACGCGTTGATCGTTTACGACGACTTGACCAAGCAGGCTTGGGCATATCGCCAGATCTCGCTGCTGCTGCGCCGTCCGCCGGGCCGTGAAGCTTACCCGGGCGACGTGTTCTATCTGCACTCGCGTCTGCTGGAGCGTGCTGCTCGCGTCTCGGAAGAGTACGTCGAGAAGTTCACGAACGGCGAAGTGAAGGGCAAGAGCGGCTCGCTGACGGCACTGCCCGTCATCGAAACGCAGGCAGGCGACGTGACGGCGTTCGTTCCGACGAACGTGATCTCGATTACCGACGGTCAGATCTTCCTGGAAACCGACCTCTTCAACGCAGGTATCCGCCCGGCAATTAACGCTGGCGTGTCGGTGTCGCGCGTTGGCGGCGCGGCTCAGACGAAGGTCGTGAAGAAGCTGTCGGGCGGTATCCGTACCGACCTCGCACAGTACCGCGAGCTGGCTGCGTTCGCGCAGTTCGCATCGGACCTCGACGAAGCCACCCGCAAGCAGCTGGAGCGCGGCCGCCGCGTGACGGAACTGCTGAAGCAGCCGCAATATCAGCCGCTGCAAGTGTGGGAACTGTCGGTGTCGCTGTTCGCAGCGAACAACGGCTACCTCGACGATCTGGACGTCGCGCAAGTTCTGCCCTTCGAAAAGGGCCTGCGCGAATTCCTGAAGTCGAAGCATGCTGACCTGATCAAGCGCATCGAAGACAACAAAGACTTGTCGAAGGACGACGAGGGCGCGCTGCACGCCGCACTCAAGGACTTCAAGAAGTCGGGCGCTTATTGATCCGCGAGTGATCCGCAAGGCATAAACGGACCTTGAAGCAGCGTGGCGCGTGAAAGCGCGTCTGCGCTGCTTCGATCAAGGAGCAAGCTATGGCTGGAATGAAGGAAATTCGCGGCAAGATCAAGAGCGTGCAAAACACGCGCAAGATCACGAAAGCGATGGAGATGGTGGCCGCATCGAAGATGCGCCGCGCCCAGGAGCGCATGCGCGCTGCTCGCCCGTACGCCGACAAGGTCCGCGATATCGCTGCGCACATGAGCAGTGCGACGCCCGAGTATCGTCACCCGTTCATGGTGTCGAACGAAGGCGCGAAGTCGACGGGTTTCATCCTCGTCACGACCGACAAAGGTCTGTGCGGCGGCATGAACACGAACGTGCTGCGTGCTTCGCTCCAGAAGTTCAAGGAGCTGGAGGGCCAGGGCAAGACGGTCGAGGCAACGGCTATCGGCAGCAAGGGCCTCGGCTTTCTGAACCGCCTGCGCGCGAAGACTGTTTCTAACGTCGTGCAACTGGGCGACACGCCACACCTCGAGAAGCTGATCGGCGCGGTGAAGGTTCAGCTCGACATGTACTCGGAAGGCAAGGTGTCGGCCGTGTATCTCGCGTACACCCGTTTTATCAACACGATGAAGCAGGAGCCGGTGATCGAGCAGTTGCTGCCGTTGTCGACGGAGCAGTTCGAGCGCAAGGAAGGCGAGCAGGATAGCCCGACGCCGAATACGGCGTGGGACTACATCTACGAGCCGGACGCACAAACGGTCGTCGACGAACTGCTGGTGCGTTATGTCGAAGCGCTGGTCTATCAGGCCGTCGCGGAAAACATGGCCTCGGAACAGTCGGCACGCATGGTCGCAATGAAGGCCGCTTCGGACAACGCGAAGACGGTCATCAACGAACTGCAGCTCTCGTATAACAAGAGCCGCCAGGCAGCGATCACGAAGGAACTGTCGGAAATCGTCGGTGGCGCCGCGGCAGTCTGACGCTGACGTCGACACGCGGGAGCGCCACCTGGCGAGTCCACCGAAATGCGCCGTTGCGCGAGTGAAGAATTGAGTATCTAAAGGAAAAGCGATGAGTACTACTGCTTTGGTAGAAGGCAAGATCGTACAGTGCATCGGCGCGGTGATCGACGTGGAATTCCCGCGTGAACACATGCCGAAGGTTTACGACGCGCTCATTCTCGAAGGTTCGGAACTGACCCTCGAAGTCCAGCAGCAGCTGGGCGACGGGGTGGTTCGTACCATCTGTCTGGGTTCGTCGGATGGTCTGCGTCGCGGCGTGATGGTGAAGAACACCGCGAAGCCGATCAGCGTGCCCGTCGGCAAGCCGACGCTCGGCCGCATCATGGACGTGCTGGGCCGTCCGATCGACGAAGCCGGCCCGATCGCGGCCGAAACCACGCGCTCGATCCACCAGAAGGCGCCGGCGTTCGACGAACTGTCGCCGTCGACGGAACTGCTCGAAACGGGTATCAAGGTTATCGACCTGATCTGCCCGTTCGCGAAGGGCGGCAAGGTGGGCCTGTTCGGCGGTGCTGGCGTGGGCAAGACCGTCAACATGATGGAGCTCATCAACAACATCGCGAAGGAGCACGGCGGTTACTCCGTGTTCGCGGGCGTGGGCGAGCGTACCCGTGAGGGCAACGACTTCTACCACGAAATGAAGGACTCGAACGTTCTGGACAAGGTCGCGCTGGTGTACGGCCAGATGAACGAGCCGCCGGGCAACCGTCTGCGCGTCGCGCTGACGGGCCTGACGATGGCCGAGCACTTCCGTGACGAAGGCCTCGACGTGCTGTTCTTCGTCGATAACATCTACCGTTTCACGCTGGCCGGTACGGAAGTGTCGGCTCTGCTGGGCCGTATGCCTTCCGCAGTGGGCTATCAGCCTACTCTGGCTGAAGAAATGGGCAAGCTGCAAGAGCGTATTACGTCGACCAAGACGGGCTCGATCACGTCGGTTCAGGCCGTGTACGTCCCTGCGGACGACTTGACGGACCCGTCGCCGGCTACGACCTTCGGCCACCTGGACGCAACCGTCGTTCTGTCGCGTGACATCGCTTCGCTGGGTATCTACCCGGCAGTGGACCCGCTCGATTCGACTTCGCGTCAGATCGACCCGCACGTGATCGGCGAAGAGCACTACTCGATCACGCGCCGCGTTCAGCAAACGCTGCAGCGCTACAAGGAACTGCGCGACATTATCGCGATTCTGGGCATGGACGAACTGTCGCCGGAAGACAAGCTGTCGGTCGCACGCGCTCGTAAGATCCAGCGTTTCCTGTCGCAGCCGTTCCACGTTGCTGAAGTGTTCACGGGCTCGCCGGGCAAGTACGTGCCGCTGAAGGAAACGATCCGTGGCTTCAAGATGATCGTCGACGGCGAGTGCGATCACCTGCCGGAGCAGGCGTTCTACATGGTCGGCACGATCGACGAAGCCTTCGAAAAGGCCAAGAAGATCCAGTAAAGGCTGGGTGTAACGAAGCGGGCGCCGGCTAGCGCGGTGTCGCCGTCGAAAGACGGCGGTCGTGCAAAGCAGGCGCCTCGTCCTACGCTCACCAGCGTTGCATGGGACGAGAGTACGCGCTAAAGCGCTAACTCTCGCCGACAGGAGTCGACATAAATGGCAACCATCAAGGTAGACGTCGTCAGCGCGGAAGAGGAAATCTTCTCGGGCCAGGCGAAGTTCGTTGCGCTCCCGGGCGAAGCGGGCGAACTCGGCATTCTGCCGGGCCACACGCCGCTCATCACGCGGATTCGTCCGGGTGCGGTGCGCATCGAATCTGAAAACGGCGAAGAGGAGTTCGTGTTCGTCGCCGGCGGCATTCTCGAAGTCCAGCCGGGCGCGGTGACGGTTCTGGCCGACACGGCGATCCGTGGCAAGGATCTCGACGAAGCGAAGGCCGAGCAGGCTCGCAAGCGCGCAGAAGAAGCGCTGCAGAACACCGGCTCGAACCTCGAGTACGCCACTGCGCAAGCAGAACTCGCGTACGCGACGGCGCAACTGGCCGCGATCCAGCGTCTGCGCAAGCTGCGCGGACAGCAGTAAGGCAACAAGGCATCACTCGAAAGCAGCCCACGCGGCTGCTTTTTTTATCTTCTGCTTGACGTTTACGGAAAGGTAAGCAAAATCATACCGGCGCCCGAAGCAGCTAGAAAGCTGCGGGTAAGACTTGATGGCCGCGCGGCGCAACGCCGGCGCACAATCGGTCGCAAACTCATTTCAATACGGCGATTTATCTCTGGAGACAAACACCATGGCAACGCAAGCTGCAGGCGTGGGTGCGCTCATCGAACCGAAAGACGGCCTCTCGTACGTCCGCGGTTCAACCGATGTGCCGCTTAGCGAGTCGACGGTCGGACAGTTTCTCGTCGACACCGCTCGACGCTTTCCGGACCGTCCCGCAGTGGTGTTTCGCGAGCAGGAAATTCGCTGGACCTGGAAGGAGTTCAAAGAAGAAGTCGACGTATTGGCCTCAGGTTTGCTCGCGCTTGGCATCCAGAAGGGCGATCGCGTCGGCATCTGGTCGCCTAACCGCGTCGAATGGCTGATGACGCAGTTTGCAACGGCGCGCATCGGCGCCGTTCTGGTCAACATCAACCCGGCATATCGGCTCGCCGAGCTCGAATATGCGCTGAACAAGGTGGGCTGCAAGGCCATCATTTCGGCGGAGAGGTTCAAGTCGTCGATGTATCTGCAGATGCTGCAGGAACTGGCGCCCGAACTGGCGACGGCCACGCCTGGCGATCTGCACGCCGCGCGCTTGCCGGACTTGCGCATCGTGATCCGCATGTGCGACACCGAGACGCCGGGCATGCTCACGTTGTCGGATGTTATCGAGCAAGGTCGTAGTTCGCTCGACACGCCAAGGCTCGACGCCATCGAAGCGACGCTCGACGCAAACGACCCGATCAACATCCAGTTCACAAGCGGGACGACGGGCAACCCCAAGGGCGCGACGTTGACGCACCGCAATGTCGTGAACAACGCTCGCTATATCGCGATGGCGATGCGCCTCACCGAGCAGGATTCGCTTTGCATTCCGGTGCCGCTGTATCACTGCTTCGGAATGGTGTTGGCTGTGCTGGCTTGCGTGTCGGCGGGCGCGGCGATGGTCTTCCCCGGCGAAGCCTTCGATCCCGGCGCCACGCTGCGCGCCGTCGCCGAAGAAAAATGCACGGCGCTGCACGGCGTGCCGACAATGTTCATCGCCGAGCTGGATCACCCGGACTTCGCGACTTTCGATCTCACGCGCCTGCGCACCGGCATCATGGCCGGGTCGCCGTGCCCGATCGAGACGATGAAGCGCGTCGTGTCGCAGATGCATCTCGCGGAAATCACGATCGCATACGGAATGACGGAGACGAGTCCCGTGTCGTTCCAAAGCTCGACAACCGATCCCTTGGACAAACGGACGACTACGGTCGGCCGCATCCAGCCGCATCTGGAAGTGAAAGTGATCGACGCGCTTGGCAACATCGTGCCCGTCGGCGAAACGGGCGAGCTCTGCACGCGCGGGTATTCGGTGATGAAGGGCTATTGGGGCGACGAAGAGAAAACGCGCGAGAGTATCGTGGACGGCTGGATGCACACGGGCGATCTCGCAACTATTGACGCGCAAGGCTACTGCAACATCGTCGGACGTCTGAAGGACATGCTGATTCGCGGCGGCGAGAACATCTATCCGCGCGAGATCGAAGAGTTTCTGTTCCGCCACCCGAAGATCCAGAGCGTGCAGGTGTTCGGCGTTCCGGACGCCAGGTATGGCGAGGAGATCTGCGCGTGGATCGTCTTGCGAGGCGGCGAGCATCTGACGGCGGAAGAGGTGCAAGACTTCTGCCGCGGACAGATCGCGCACTACAAGATTCCGAAGTACATCCGCTTCGTCGACGAACTGCCGATGACGGTGACGGGCAAGGTGCAGAAATTCGTGATGCGTGAGCGAATGATCGACGAACTCCATCTGAGCGAAGACAAGACCGCCTGATCTTTACGCGGCTGTCATCCGGCCGAAAACGCAAGCGCCGTGTGCAGTTCACACGGCGTTTCGCTTTTGGGGAGGAGATGCACGCCCGCGCCGATGAAACTGTGCTGCGCAAACGTTTGGCGAGGTAAAAAAAAAGCGGGCCTGGAGCCCGCTAAAAACCACACGCTACGGGGTTAGCGCGAGGAGACCATTGGAGGAACCGCAAACCGGCGCAACCGGCGCCAATCACGACTCCAGCAGAGATGCCCCTTTGGAAAGAGCTTCGGTATATGCCGACCGACCGTCCGTGTCTACAGACACCATTACCCGGCCGCATCCTTGCTGAACCCGTGAAAGGCATTGTGGGCGAATTACCTTGCCCGCGCGGTAACAAAGTGTTTCAGGTTGTAACGCCCACCAGATAAGGCGCTGCGGGATTTTTTTGCTCACAAAGTTTACACAATAGGCAAATATTACCGATACCTTTTGAGTCAAAATTCGCGGCTTCCGCTCGGTCGTTCGAAATAAATATTGCGCTGCGCTAATCTCAAACAACCCCGGCGCAGGGTTCAGGCAGCGACGACGCTAGACGCTCGAAGCTCAATGCTCATACGGATTCCGCCAATACATCTTTGAGCTGCGTCTCCGCTCTGCAAATTAGCAATGGTGCAATGCAACATAAATCGACCGTCCTGCACGGACTTGTTAGCGCCTAATCGAACGCCCGTGCGCGGGAAGCGTTTGCCGGGCGGTAGCAAATGGAAATCGGTAAGTGCGACTGCGCGAGCCGTCACAAATGCCGGCTATTTAAGCCATTTGTCAGAAATCGCCTGATATTCGCCTGTCGCTCGTGCGAGGTGCAGCCACTGGTCAACGTACTGCTGAAACACAACATCTCCGCGAGGCACCATCCACGCCTTCTCACCGTACTGAAACGGCTTGTCCGGGTTTACCGAGCAGAGCCCCGGATTCAGCTTCTGCTGAAGCAGCGTCTCCGACGCATCCGTGACCATCACATCGGCCTTGCCCGCCAGGATCTGCTTGAAGATTGTCACGTTGTCCGGATAGACGGTGAGGTTGGCATGTGGAAAGAACTGTTTGGCGAAACGCTCGTTCGTGCCGCCCGGGTTGACAATGACGCGCGTGGTCGGCTGGTCGATCTGTGCCACCGTCTGGTACTTGCTCTTGTCGTCACAACGCACGATCGGCGATTTTCCGTCGATCTGATACGCGTCCGTGAAGAACGCGCGCTTCTGCCGGTCCAGCGTAGTGGATACGCCGCCCACGGCGACGTCGCACTTCGCGACGAAGTCGTTCATCAGGTTCGACCACGACGTCTTCACGAACTCCGCCTTCACGCCGAGCGACTTGGCGAGCGATTCAGCCATGTCGATATCGATGCCTTCGAACTGCCCGTCCTGCCGATAAAACGAATACGGCTTGTAGTCTCCCGTCGTGCAAGCGCGCAGCGTGCCGCGCGCAAGGACATCGTCGAGCCGGGATGCAGGCGCAGGTGCGGCATTTTGCGCCTGAACCGCGCCGGCACAACACAGCGCACCGAGCACGACCAAGGTAGCCTTCTTCATTACGTCTCCTCCTTCATTTATCGTTGTTTGGTGGGAATCAGCGGGATTGATGATAGCCCGCGCAACTATCGGTGAACATCGGCCGGATGGCATAGGACAAACCGCAATTGCCAGCATTGCGAAGGCGGCGGCGGGCGCGCACCGGTTAAAATGCCTCTTTGCCTTCAGTTGCGAGCAACGTGGCCTACGACCTCCTCAACGACACCTTCCTGCGCGCGCTGTTGCGCCAGCCCACCGACTACACGCCGATCTGGCTGATGCGCCAGGCCGGACGCTATTTGCCGGAGTACAACGCCACGCGTAGCCGCGCAGGCAGTTTTCTTGGGCTCGCGAAGAACCCCGACTACGCCACGGAAGTCACGCTGCAGCCGCTCGAGCGCTATCCGCTCGACGCCGCGATTCTTTTCTCGGACATCCTGACCGTCCCCGACGCGATGGGGCTCGGCCTCGATTTCCAGGTGGGCGAAGGGCCCAGGTTCGCGCGTCCGGTGCGCACCGAGGACGATGTCGCGCGGCTGGCCGTGCCGGACATCGACAGCACGCTGCGCTACGTCACCGACGCCGTGCGCCAGATCCGTACCGCGTTGACCGACGCGCAAGGGCGCCAGCGCGTGCCGCTGATCGGTTTTTCCGGTAGTCCGTGGACGCTCGCGTGCTACATGGTCGAAGGCGGCAGCTCGGACGACTTCCGCACCGTCAAATCGATGCTGTACGGCCGCCCGGACCTGATGCATCGCATTCTCGACGTCAACGCGAAAGCCGTCGCGGCGTATCTGAACGCGCAGATCGAAGCGGGCGCGCAGGCCGTGATGATCTTCGACACATGGGGCGGTGCGCTCGCCGACGGCATTTATCAGCGTTTCTCGCTGCATTACATCCAGCAGGTGGTCGGCCAGCTCAAGCGTGAGCATGAGGGCAACCGCGTGCCCGTCATCACCTTCACGAAGGGTGGCGGCCTCTGGCTCGAGGACATTGCCGACATAGGCGTCGATGCCGTCGGGCTCGACTGGACAGTCAACCTTGCCAAGGCGCGCGAGCGTGTCGGCGCGAAGGTCGCGCTACAGGGCAACATCGATCCGTCCGTGCTGTTCGCGCCGCCCGGCACGATCCGCATGGAGGCGCGCGCGGTACTGGACAGCTTCGGCAATTTCCCCGGCCACGTTTTCAACCTGGGGCACGGCATCTCGCAGTTCACGCCGCCTGAGCATGTCGCCGAACTGGTCGACGAAGTGCATCGTCACAGCCGCGCCATTCGCGCGGGGTCCGGTCGCCCGTCCGTCTAAAGCGGGCGGCAAAATGTGACATTTGTGTTGCAGCGCAGCGACTCGGGCACCCGGCCGGAGGGGAAAATTGCGTTCCACGGGCCGTCCAAAGCCGCTCTTCGCGTTGTCAAGACTTGACTTATGCACATTCGTCACGCTGCGGCGCGGTAGAGGGATGGATCGCCAGCGGCAGCTTGAAAAGTACGTGGAATTCTGATCGACGCCTTAAGTATCAAGGCTTTGCGGGTTGTTAAGACGAATGTGCGCTATCCCACAAAGAGGCCGTATCCACGCCGTCTGCGGGACTTGTGGGGCGAGTTCTCAACAAAGTTATCCACAGGAAAACGAGGCCGGGCGCAATTGTCGAAGCAAATTCAAAACTTAGCGCCGAATTTGAAGTTTTACTTTAAGTTTGGCGACGCCCTCCAGCCTGTGAACAACTTCCTTCGCGAACGGCGCTCATGCGGGTCAACGATCTGACTTCAACCTACGTTCGCGTCGCGCTCGATCATCCGCTGCCGACGCTTTTCGACTACCGCTGCGACCCCGCGTCGGCGCCGAAGCCGGGCATGCTCGTCAGCGTGCCGTTCGGCAAGCGGCACGTCGTCGGCCTCGTGATGGAAGTGACCGCCCACAGCGACGTGCCCGTCGACCGTCTCAAATCGGTGGACGTCGTCTGCACGGCGTGTCCGCCGCTCCCGGAAACCTGGCTGCAACTCGCACAATTCGCAGCCGACTACTATCAGCGCGGCATCGGGGAGGTCGCGTTGCCGGCGCTGCCGCAGGCGTTGCGCGATGCTTCGCGTTGGGCGCGCCTGTTCGCGCCCGAGGAGCGCTACCGGTTGCTGCCCGCGGGCCACGCGGCGCTGCCGGATTCGTTGCCGGCCCGCGCGAGCGCGCTGCGCCGTCTCGCGCAAGCGCTGGCGCAAAGCGACTCGCTGTCTGCTGTCGATGCCCGCGCGCTCCATCCGAAGGCCTCCGCGACGCTCGACGCGTGGCAAGCCAAAGGCTGGGTCGCGCTCGATGTGATCGACCCTGCCGCGCCGCGCCCGGCGCAGGGCGACACGCACCCAAATACGCAAGAAAGCGCACAAGAAAGCGCACAAGAAAGCGCACAAGAAAGCGCACAAGAAAGCGCACAAGCGACCCCGCTGCCGACCCTCACGGACGAACAGGCGGCCGCCGTCGACGCGATACGGGACGCGCAGGGCTTCGCGCCGTTCCTGCTGCATGGCGTGACGGGAAGCGGCAAGACGGAGGTCTATTTGCGCGTGCTGGCGGGATTGCTGGCCGCGAATCGGCACGCGCAGGCGCTCGTCCTCGTGCCGGAAATCAACCTGACGCCGCAGTTCGAGGCGGCCTTTCGCGCGCGCTTTGCGTCGATGGACGACACCGCGATCGTCACGCTGCACAGTGGGCTGGCCGAGGGCGAGCGCGCCCACAACTGGTTCGCCGCGCACACCGGCCGCGCGCGCATCGTGCTGGGCACGCGGCTCGCGGTGCTGGCGTCGTTGCCGCATCTGTCGATCATCGTCGTCGACGAGGAACACGACCCCGCTTACAAGCAGCAGGAAGGCTTGCGCTATTCGGCGCGGGATCTGGCCATCTGGCGGGCCAAGCAACTGGGCGTGCCTGTCGTGCTGGGGTCGGCCACGCCTTCACTCGAAAGCTGGTGGCAGGTCGATCAGGGGCGCTACGGGCGGCTCACGCTGTCGCGCCGCGCTGTCGCCGACGCCGCGCTGCCCACGGTGCGACTCGTCGATCTCGAGGACGAGCGGCGGCGCGGCCGCGCATCGGTGGAAGGGCTGTCGGGCCCGTTGATCGCGGCGCTGAAGACGCGCCTCGAGCGCGGCGAGCAGAGCCTCGTGTTTCTGAACCGGCGCGGCTACGCGCCGCAACTGGCCTGCGACGCATGCGGCTGGGTCGCGGGCTGCCCGCGTTGCAGCGCGTATGTGGTGCTGCACAAGCCGGAGCGCGCGCTGCGCTGCCACCATTGCGGCTGGGAATCGCGCATTCCGCGCTCGTGCCCGGAGTGCGGGAACGTCGATATCGCGCCGCTCGGACGCGGCACGCAACGTGTCGAGGAAGCGCTGGCGGGCGCCGTGCCGGGCGCGCGGGTGCTGCGCATCGATGCCGACAGCACGCGCCGCAAGGGCAGCGCGCAGGCGCTGTTTTCGGATGTGCATGCGGGCGAGGTCGATATTCTCGTCGGCACGCAGATGATCGCGAAGGGACACGACTTCCGGCGCGTCTCGCTGGTTGGCGTCCTGAACGCGGACACGGCGCTCTTTTCGCACGATTTCCGCGCGAGCGAGCGGCTTTTCGCGCAGCTTATGCAGGTCAGCGGCCGGGCAGGGCGCGCCGGTCTGCCGGGCGAAGTGCTGGTGCAGACGCGCTATCCAACCCATGCGCTATATCACGCGCTCGCCCGTCACGATTACGTCGGTTTCGCCAACTCGACGCTCGCTGAGCGCCGCGATGCGCACTTGCCGCCATTCGTCTATCAGGCGATGCTGCGCGCCGAAGGCCGCACGCTGGACGCCGCGCTCGCCTTCCTGCAGCAGGCCGCGGCGTTGCTCACGGAGATTCCCGCGGCCAGCCGCGTCACCGTCTACGACGCCGTGCCGCTCACCATCGTCAAGGTGATGCACGTGCATCGCGCGCAACTGCTCGTCGAAAGCGCGTCGCGAGCGGCGCTGCAGGCGACGTTGCGCGCATGGCAACCGGCGCTGCGTGCGCTCAAAGGCGTGCTGCGCTGGAGCATCGAAGTCGATCCGCTCGACATCTGAGCCGCCGCGCCGCCTTCTCGCGCGTATTTGCGCGCAAATCCCTTTAAGTCATATCGATCAAACGAAAGGTCGTTTCGTTTCCGTCTATCGCTCGACTATATTTCGCCGAATCGGCGCATGTTTCACAACAATCGATAGCGCGTGCGCCGCCAACTCAAGACCGGGGCATTGCGATGAGCGATACGAGACACACCTTGCCGGCGGGCGCGCAGCCTTCGCGGCGCACGCAAACGACAGGCGGCGGCGGACTTTTTTCGACGGAAGACTGGTGGGCCGTATGGGTCGGCTTGCTGGTGATCGTCGTGGCGTGGGCGCTATTTGCTTCGGGGAGCAGCATCAAATGGCTCGCGACGGCGCCCGCCAAATGGTCGGATCTCGGCGCGGCTGGCCGCGACCTGGCGAAGCACGCGCCCAACTACGTCGCGCTCTTCGTCGTGTTCGCCGCGCTGTTCGGCATCAGCCTGTCCGTGCTGAAGCAGCGGATCACACACTTCCTGGCGTCGTTCGCCATTCTATTCGTCGTGTCGCTGCTGATTTTCGAGGTGGGCGCGTGGGTCAACGCATCGAAGTACAACCTCGAGCCGCCGCTCGTCGCACTGGCGCTCGGTCTGCTGATTTCGAACGTGTTCACGCTGCCCGAGTGGTTCTCGGCGGGATTGCGCGTCGAGTTTTACATCAAGGTCGGCATCGTGCTGCTCGGCGCGACGCTGCCGTTCACGCTGCTGGTCTGGGCGGGGCCCGTCGCGGTCGGACAGGCGACGATCGTCTCTCTCGTCACGTTCTTTGTGATCTTCGTCGCGGCGAGAGCGCTCGGCCTCGACAAGCGCTTTGCGGCCGTGCTCGGCGTGGGCGGCGCGGTGTGCGGCGTGTCGGCGGCGATTGCGATTGCGGGCGCCGTGCGCGCGAAGCGCGAGCACGCGTCGGTGGCGATCACGCTCGTCATCTTGTGGGCGATCGTGATGATTTTCGTGCTGCCGTTCGCGTCGCGCTCGCTCGGTTTATCGACGGCCGTCGCGGGCGCATGGATCGGCACATCGGAATTCGCCGACGCCGCCGGTATCGCCGCGGCGCAAGCCTACGGCGACTTTGCGAAGCACGCGGGCGGCGCGATTGCGGGCGCACCGGAGGCGTCGCTGCAGGCGTTCACGCTGATGAAGGTGGTGGGCCGCGATATCTGGATCGGCATCTGGGCGTTCCTGCTCGCGATCGTCGCGACGACGCGCTGGGAATCGGACGATAGCGGCGTCGCTGCGAAAGCCGACGCGCGCGAGATCTGGGCGCGCTTTCCGAAGTTCGTGATCGGCTTCGTGATCGCGTCGGCGCTGGTGACGTGGGTCGCCAGCCACTACACGCTCGCCGATTACCGCAAGGTGGTCACGCCCGAATTCGTCGCGCCCATCACCGCGCTGCGCACGTGGGCGTTCATCTTCTGCTTCTTCAGCATCGGGCTGACGACGCGCTTCCGCTCCCTCGCGGCAACGGGCGTGAAGCCGTTCATCGCGTTCACGGTGGGCGTCGCCGTCAATATCGCGATCGGCTACGCGCTGTCCGCGCACGTGTTCGCAGCCTATTGGAATAGCTTGGGACAAGGCTCGTGAGCGCGCCTGCCGTTCTCGACGCGACCGCAAGCGCGCAGCCCGACGTGCGCCGGCCTTGCTGCGCCGATTGCCGGTTTCGCGCCGACGATCGGCATTCACTTGAGCAGAGCATTCCGGGCCTCGCAGTGTTCAGTTCGGGATTCGGCGCCAGCGTCGCGGACAGCCGTTTGTGCGTCGTTCATGATCAGCTCGTCGCGCCGCGCGACTGCTGCCCTCGCTTCTTGCCGCTTCTCTTGCCGCTGCGTTGAACGTATCCGCCTGAAGGCGGCACGCTCAGCCGCGCAGCGACTCGATGTTCGTCTCGCGCTCGTCGTCGTGCGCTTCGACGGGTACCGGCTCGGTGCGCGACTCGCCCGTTGCCCCTCGGATGAACAGCACCATGCAGGTTGCGAACATCATCCAGATCCCCATCACCACGATCCATTTTTCCATTTGGTCACCTCGTTATAGCGGGCCTTCTTACCCCGTACCGTGCGTCAAAGCGCACTTCATGGCCGGTATAACGGCCGCATTTCGATTTCAATAAGGGTTCTGCAAAAATATCGCGATCCAGGGAAAACACCGAGCGCAACCGCGCGCATCCGGATGGTGCACGTTTGCCGCAAGCCCTTATACGACAAGGCTTTCATAAGGGTGCAACCGTTTCATGGAATTGGTTGCACCTTTTTATTGAGAGGGGTACGATTCGGCCAACTTTTTAGTCTTTGGCCGGCGTCCGCCCGGCGTATGAAGAAGGAAACATGGCGAGCACCACCCTTGGCGTCAAAGTCGACGACCTGCTGCGTACCCGGCTGAAAGATGCTGCCACGCGGCTCGAGCGCACTCCTCACTGGCTGATCAAGCAGGCGATCTTCGCTTACCTCGAAAAGATCGAACACGGTCAGCTTCCCGCCGAACTCTCGGGCCACCACGGCGCCACGGAACTGGCCGACGGCGCGGCTGATTCGGACGAAGGCGACGGCCTGCATCCATTCCTCGAATTCGCGCAGAACGTGCAGCCGCAATCGGTGCTGCGCGCGGCGATCACGGCGGCGTATCGGCGCCCCGAGCCGGAGTGCGTGCCGTTCCTGCTCGGCCAGGCGCGTCTGCCCGCGAACATCGCTAGCGACGTGCAGACGCTGGCAGGCAAGCTGGTCGAAACACTGCGCGGCAAGAGCAAGGGCGGCGGCGTCGAAGGGCTGATCCACGAGTTTTCGCTGTCGAGCCAGGAAGGCGTCGCGCTGATGTGTCTCGCGGAAGCGCTGCTGCGCATCCCCGACCGCGCGACCCGCGATGCGCTGATCCGCGACAAGATCAGCAAGGGCGACTGGCGGTCGCACGTCGGCCATGCGCCGTCGCTGTTCGTGAACGCGGCGACGTGGGGCCTGATGATCACCGGCAAGCTGGTGACGACGAATAGCGAAACGGGTCTGTCGTCGGCGCTCACGCGCATGATCGGCAAGGGCGGCGAGCCGCTGATCCGCAAGGGCGTCGACATGGCGATGCGCCTGATGGGCGAGCAGTTCGTCACGGGTGAAAACATTTCGGAAGCGCTCGCAAACAGCCGCAAGTTCGAGGCGCGCGGTTTCCGCTACTCGTACGACATGCTCGGCGAAGCCGCGACGACGGAAGCCGACGCGCAGCGCTACTACGCATCGTACGAACAGGCGATTCACGCAATCGGCAAGGCGGCGGGCGGTCGCGGCATCTACGAAGGCCCGGGCATCTCGATCAAGCTGTCGGCGCTGCATCCGCGCTACTCGCGCTCGCAGCAGGAACGCACGATGAACGAGCTGCTGCCGCGCGTGCGCGCGCTCGCAATTCTCGCGCGCCGCTACGACATCGGCCTGAACATCGACGCGGAAGAAGCGGACCGTCTGGAAATCTCGCTCGATCTGCTCGAAGCACTGTGTTTCGATCCCGAACTGCAAGGCTGGAACGGCATCGGCTTCGTGGTGCAGGCGTATCAGAAGCGCTGCCCGTTCGTGATCGACTACATCGTCGATCTGGCGCGCCGCAGCCGTCACCGGATCATGGTGCGTCTGGTGAAGGGTGCGTACTGGGATACGGAAATCAAGCGCGCGCAGGTGGATGGCCTCGAAGGTTATCCCGTCTACACGCGCAAGATCTACACGGACGTGTCGTACCTCGCGTGCGCGAAGAAGCTGCTCGGCGCGCCCGATGCCGTCTATCCGCAGTTCGCGACGCACAACGCGCACACGCTGTCCGCGATCTATCATCTCGCGGGCCAAAACTACTATCCCGGCCAGTACGAGTTCCAGTGCCTGCACGGCATGGGCGAACCGCTGTACGAAGAAGTCACGGGCCGCGACAAGCTGAACCGTCCGTGCCGCGTGTATGCGCCCGTCGGCACGCATGAAACGCTGCTCGCGTATCTCGTGCGCCGTCTGCTGGAAAACGGCGCGAACACGTCGTTCGTGAATCGCATTGCTGATGAAAGCGTCGCGATC
>BBSL01000038.1 GCA_001319865.1 Burkholderia sp. E7m39
TGGTGGCCGATCCCGTGGAAGAGGCGTCGAAGGTCGTGCCGCTCGGCGCGCCGCACGCGAAGATTCCGCTGCCGCGCAATCTGTACGGCGCGGAGCGCACCAATTCGATGGGCCTCGATCTGTCGAACGAACATCGTCTGGCGTCGCTGTCGTCGGCGTTGCTCGCGAGCGCGAATCATCCGTGGCGCGCCGCGCCGATGCTCGAAGACAACGAGATTGCCGTCGGCAATGCGCGCGACGTGCGCAATCCCGCGGATCATCGCGACCTCGTCGGCACGGTCGTCGAAGCGACGCCGGAACACGTGAGCGCCGCGCTCGCGCACGCCGTGGCCACCGCGCCGATCTGGCAGGCGACGCCCGTCGAAGCGCGCGCCGATTGCCTCGCGCGCGCCGCCGATCTGCTCGAAGCGCAGATGCATACGCTGATGGGTCTCGTCGTGCGCGAAGCGGGCAAGTCGCTGCCGAATGCCGTTTCCGAAATCCGCGAAGCAATCGACTTCCTGCGTTACTACTCGACGCAGATCCGCGACGAATTCTCCAACGACACGCATCGTCCGCTGGGTCCCGTGGTGTGTATCAGCCCGTGGAATTTCCCGTTGGCGATTTTCATGGGCCAGGTGGCCGCTGCGCTCGCAGCCGGCAACACGGTGCTCGCGAAACCCGCTGAACAGACGCCGCTGATCGCCGCGCAAGCCGTGCGCATTCTGCGCGAAGCGGGCGTGCCCGCGGGCGCCGTACAACTGCTGCCGGGTGATGGCGAAACGGTCGGCGCCGCGTTGGTCGCTGACGCGCGCACGCGCGCCGTGATGTTCACCGGCTCGACGGAAGTCGCGCGTCTGATCAACAAGACGCTCTCGAACCGGCTCGATCCGGACGGCAAGCCGATTCCGCTGATCGCCGAAACGGGCGGCCAGAACGCAATGATCGTCGACTCGTCGGCGCTCGCGGAACAGGTTGTCGCGGACGTGCTGCAATCGTCGTTTGATTCGGCCGGTCAACGTTGTTCGGCGTTGCGCGTTCTCTGTCTTCAGGATGACGTAGCGGATCGCACGCTCGAAATGTTGACGGGCGCGATGAAAGAACTGGCGGTCGGCAATCCCGATCGGCTGTCGGCCGATGTCGGCCCTGTGATCGACGCGGACGCGAAGCGCGGCATCGACGCGCACATCGCCGCGATGCGCGACAAGGGCCGCAAGGTCACGCAACTGCCGATGCCGGAAGGCTGCAACGCGGGCACGTTCGTGCCGCCGACGCTGATCGAACTCGACAGCATCGACGAACTGAAGCGCGAAGTGTTCGGCCCGGTCCTGCATGTGGTGCGTTATCGCCGCAGCGCGCTCGACAAGCTGCTTGAGCAGATTCGCGCGACCGGTTACGGGCTGACGCTCGGCATCCACACGCGTATCGACGAAACCATCGCGCATGTGATCAGCCGCGCGCACGTGGGCAATATCTACGTGAACCGCAACGTGATCGGCGCGGTGGTCGGCGTGCAGCCGTTTGGCGGCGAAGGGTTGTCGGGCACGGGTCCGAAGGCGGGCGGCGCGCTCTATCTGCAGCGTCTGCTGGCGACGCGTCCGGCGGGCTTGCCGAAGTCGCTCGCGAACACGCTGATGGTCGAGAGCACGCTCAATGGCGCGCAAAACGGCAACGCGGCAAGCGATAATCCTGCCGCGGCGCTGACGGCGTTGCGCGACTGGCTGATCGCCGAGCGCGAGCCAGTGCTGGCGGCACGCTGCGACGGTTATCTGTCGCACGTTCCGGCGGGCGCGACGGCGGTTCTGTCCGGTCCGACGGGCGAGCGCAACACATACACGCTCGGCGCGCGCGGCACGGTGCTGTGCGTGGCGTCGACGGCGAGCGGCGCGCGCGTGCAGTTCGCGGCGGCGCTGGCGACGGGCAACAAGGCGCTGTTCGAAGGCGCGGCGGGCGAGCAGCTGTATGCGGTGCTGCCTGCCACGCTCAAGCAGCATGCGGCCGTGAAGAAGAGCGCGGAGGCATCGTTCGATGCCGTGCTCTTCGAAGGCGACAGCGACGAGCTGCTCGCGCTCGTGAAGGACGTCGCGAAGCGCGCGGGTCCGATCGTGTCGGTGCAGGGCGTCGCGGCAGGCGCGCTGCAAAGCGGTGACGAGGATTACGCACTCGAGCGTCTGCTGACGGAACGTTCGGTGAGCGTGAATACGGCAGCAGCAGGCGGTAATGCGAATTTGATGACGATCGGCTGAGCGAACCTCGCTTGATCGATTCAAAAAAATGGCGCGAGACGGCGACCCCGATCACCGCGCCGTCCACACCTGGTACCAAGGAGAAGATATGCAACACACGATGAAAAAGCTGGCAGGCGCGACGCTCTTCGCAGCCATGTCGCTGGCGGGGACTGCGCATGCACAGCAGGTCGAAGACGTGAAGATCGGCTTCGCCGGCCCGATGACGGGTGCGCAGGCGCACTATGGCAAGGACTTCCAGAACGGCATCACGCTCGCAGTCGAAGACATGAACGCGACGAAGCCGGTGATCGGCGGCAAGCAGGTTCGCTTCGTGCTCGACGTGGCCGACGACCAGGCTGACCCGCGCACGGGCACGACGGTCGCGCAGAAGCTCGTCGACGACAACATCAAGGGCATGCTCGGCCACTTCAACTCGGGCACGACGATCCCGGCATCGCGCATCTACGCGAACGCCGGCATTCCGCAGATCGCCATGGCGACGGCGCCGGAATACACGCAGCAAGGCTTCAAGACGACCTTCCGCATGATGACCTCGGACACGCAGCAAGGCTCCGTTGCGGGCACGTTCGCTGTGAAGAACCTGGGCATGAAGAAGATTGCGATCGTCGACGACCGCACGGCTTACGGCCAAGGTTTGGCTGATCAGTTCGAGAAGGCAGCGAAGGCAGCGGGCGGCACGATCGTCGATCGTGAGTTCACGAACGACAAGGCCGTCGACTTCAAGGCGATTCTGACGAAGCTGAAGTCGGTTCAACCTGATCTGGTCTACTACGGCGGCGCCGATTCGCAGGCTGCGCCGATGGTCAAGCAAATGAAGACGCTCGGCATCAAGGCTCCGCTGATGGGCGGCGAAATGGTCCACACGCCGACGTTCCTGCAGGTTGCAGGCGACGCGGCTAACGGCACGGTGGCTTCGCTGGCGGGTCTGCCGCTGGAAGAAATGCCGGGCGGCAAGGACTACGTCGCGAAGTACAAGAAGCGTTTTGGTGAAGACGTCCAGACGTACTCGCCGTACGCGTACGATGGCGCAATGGCCATGTTCGACGCGATGAAGAAGGCAAACTCGACGGACCCGGCGAAGTACCTGCCCGTTCTGGCGAAGACCAGCATGCCTGCTGTGACGACGAAGGATCTCGCCTATGACACGAAGGGTGATCTGAAGAACGGCGGTATCACGCTGTACAAGGTTGTCGACGGTAAGTGGACGACGCTGCAGAGCGTGGGTGGTAAGTAAGGGTTTTTTGCCGTGCGGCGCTTGAAGGTTTGGTTTCTTGCTTTTGGCGCTGCTGTGGTTTTTGTTTGGGCCTCGTAGAGTTCCTTGCTCTGCGAGGCTGTTGTTTTTTTGCGGTTTGCTTTGCTTTTCTCTGGCATCCGCGTGACGGTGTTTGCTGCGCAACCGTCGCCCGACAGTAGGCAAAAGAAAGCGGCTCACACCGAGCCGCTGAGCCTGTCCGCATTTTTGTGGGCGAGGCGGTTAAAGGAATCGTTAGCCACGCGCCTGCGTAAATCGATCACCAAACAGAATAGCAAACTGGTTCATGGCTGACTTCCAGTCGAAGGCTGAGCGCACGTTTTTGGCCAGGACGTTGCGCAATGCCAGCCAGAGTAGCTTGATTGCAGCCTCGTCATTTGGGAAGTGACCGCGGGTCTTGATGATCTTGCGCAACTGCATGTTCAGACTTTCGATGGCGTTCGTGGTGTACACGACCCGCCGGATTTCGGGTGGAAACACGAAGAACGGCGTGACGTGCTCCCAGGCGCGCATCCAGGACTGCACGATAGTCGGATATTTCACGCCCCATGGCCCATCAGCAAAGGCCTGCAGAGCCTGCTTCGCTGCCTGTTCGCTGGCAGCTGCGTAGATCGGACGCAACGCCTGCGCGACAGCCTTGCGGTCTTTCCAGCCAGCGTAATCCAGGCTGTTGCGGATCAGATGCACGATGCAGGTTTGCACCGCGGTCTTCGGGTAAGCCGCGCCAATCGAGTCGGCCAGGCCCTTCAGGCCATCAACAACCGCAATCAGGATGTCCTGGCAGCCGCGGGTCTTGAGTTCGTTGAACACCTTGAGCCAGAACTTCGCGCCCTCGGTCTGCTCGATCCACAGGCCCAGCACATCGCGCTGGCCGTCCGCCTGAATGCCCAGAGCCAGATACACCGCCTTGTTGCTGACCACGCCGTCGTCGCGGATCTTGACTCGCAACGCGTCGAAGAAGACCACCGGATACATCGTCTCGAGCGGACGGTTCTGCCAGGCCAGCGTTTCGGCCATCACCTCGTCGGTGACCGAGCTGATGAAATCGGGCGACACCTCGGTGCCGTAGCTCTCGGCCAGAAAGGCCTGGATCTCGCGCACGCTCATGCCACGCGCGTACATCGCGATGATGCGCTCGTCAAAGCCGGTGAAGCGGCGTTCGTGTTTGGGAATCAGGATCGGTTCGAAGCTGCCGTCGCGGTCGCGCGGCACCTCGACCCGGATGGCACCACGATCGGTGATGACCGTCTTGCCGCTGGCGCCGTTGCGCTCGTTGACCTGGCCAGCTGGTTTGGATCGGCCCGGCGGATACCCCAGATGCAGATTCATCTCCGCGCCCATCGCCCGCTCGATAACCGCCTTGTTGAACGCCAGCATCAGATCCTGCACCTCGGTCGGCGTCATCGGCCCCTTGACCAGCTCGTCCAGCAGCGCCTTGGGCAGTTCAGGCAGCGGCCCTCGGGCCGCTGCCTGGGACGCCACTGTGCGTTTCTTCTTCATTGGCATATCCATGACTTTTACCTCTCATGATATGCCTCGCCCACAAAATGACGGATAGGTCCGAGCCGCTTGACCTCACGGGCCCTCAACTGCCCGGCGCTGTTGCTGCTTCGCTTTCGTTTATTCTCCCCGCAGTTTCTTCCCTTGTTCGCGCACCTGTTCCAGCGTCGCGCCCGGCGTGCTCGCTTCCTGAATCAGACGAATTTCGATCACTGCCGGTTTCTTCGATTCCTGCGCGCGTTTGAACGCGGGCATGAAGTCTTCCGTGCGTTCCACCAATTCGCCATGCGCGCCGAACGACTTCGCGAATGCCGCGAAATCCGGGTTCGTCAGGCCCGTTCCGTGTACACGGTTCGGATAGTGACGCTCCTGATGCATCCGGATCGTGCCGTACTGGCTGTTATTCACGACGATGAAAACCACCGCCAGGTCGTACTGCATCGCCGTTGCGATTTCCGACGACGACATCATGAAGCACCCATCGCCCGCAAACGCAATCACCGCGCGCTCCGGATACATCGACTTCGCCGCGATCGCGGCGGGCACGCCGTAGCCCATTGCGCCGCTCGTCGGTGCGAGCTGCGAGCGGAACTGGCGATACGCAAAATGACGATGCAGCCACGTCGCGTAGTTGCCCGCGCCGTTGGTGAGAATGGCGTCCTTCGGCAGATGCTCGCGCAGTTGCAGCATGATCTCGCCGAGCTGAACGTCGCCGGGAATCTTGCGCGGCTTGCGCCATTCGAGGTACGCGTCGTGCGCGTCTTTCGCCGTGCCTTCCCACGCAGGTTTCGCCGTCGGCTTCAGTGCCGCGAGCATCGATGCAATCTCGGGCATGCCTGAGACGATCGGCAGATCGGCGGCATAGACGCGGCCCAGTTCTTCCGCGCCCTGATGCACGTGGATCAGCGTCTGCTTCGTCTTCGGAATGTCGAGCAGCGTGTAGCCGCCCGTCGTTGCTTCGCCCAGACGCGGGCCGAGCGCGAGCAGCACGTCGGCGTCCTGAATGCGTTTCGCGAGGGCGGGATTGATGCCGAGGCCGACGTCCCCCGCGTAGTTCGGGTGTTCGTTGTCAAGCGTGTCCTGGAAGCGGAACGCGAGGCCGATGGGGAGCTGCCAGTTTTCGACGAAGGTGCGCAAGTCGTCGCAGGCTTGCTGCGTCCAGCCGCTGCCGCCCGCGATCACCATCGGCTTTTTCGCGCCTTCGAGCAGGCTGCGCAGACGCTCGATCTGCTGCGGCGCCGGCGCTGCGGCGACACGTTGATAAGCGGGCGCGCCGGGCACGACTGCGCAGGCGTCGCTCAGCATGTCTTCCGGCAGCGACAGCACGACAGGGCCGGGACGGCCCGACGTCGCCGTGTGAAACGCGTGGCTCATGTACTCGGGAATGCGGCCGGCGTCGTCGATTTGCGCGACCCATTTCGCCATCTGCCCGAACATGCGCCGATAGTCGATTTCCTGGAACGCCTCGCGGTCCAGATGCTCGCGTGCGCACTGGCCGATCAGCAGGATCATCGGCGTCGAGTCCTGAAACGCGGTGTGCACGCCAATCGATGCATGCGTCGCGCCCGGCCCGCGCGTGACGATCGCCACGCCCGGACGGCCCGTCAGCTTGCCGACGGCTTCCGCCATGTTGGCGGCGGCCGCCTCGTGACGGCACACGACCGTCTGGATCTGCGACGTTTCGTCATGCAGCGAATCGAGCACGGCCAGAAAACTCTCGCCGGGTACGCAGAACACACGCTCGACGCCATGCGTCAACAGCGCGTCGACGATGAGCCGCGCGCCCGTAGTCGTGGATGAAGCATCGGAAGACAGCGACATTGCGAAGACACCTCCAGTCAGAAGAGCTTCGACAGCTTACGCCGTTCGCGCTGCCGAAGTCATGCGTAAAAGCGGCAACAACGTTCGACGATCAGCATTCGATGATGTTCACTGCCAGCCCGCCGCGCGACGTTTCCTTGTACTTGGTTTTCATGTCGGCGCCTGTTTCGCGCATCGTCTTGATGACGGAATCGAGCGACACGTAGTGACTGCCGTCGCCGCGCAGCGCCATGCGCGCCGCGTTCACCGCCTTCACCGATGCCATCGCGTTGCGCTCGATGCACGGAATCTGCACCATGCCGCCGACGGGATCGCACGTCAGGCCGAGGTTGTGTTCCATGCCGATTTCAGCGGCGTTTTCCACTTGCAGCGGCGTGCCGCCCATCACAGCCGCGAGCGCGCCCGCCGCCATCGAGCAGGCCACGCCCACTTCGCCCTGGCAGCCCACTTCCGCGCCGGAAATCGACGCGTTCAGCTTGTACAGAATGCCGATTGCTGCAGCCGTCATCAGAAAGTCGAGCACGCCTTGCTGGTTCGCGTGCGGCATGAAGCGCGTGTAGTAATGCAGCACGGCGGGAATGATGCCTGCCGCGCCGTTGGTCGGCGCCGTGACGACGCGCCCGCCCGCCGCGTTTTCTTCGTTGACGGCGATCGCGTACAGGTTGATCCAGTCGACCATCGACAGCGGGTCCTGCAAGGCGCGTTCAGGATTGCCCGTGAGCGCACGATACAGTTGCGGCGCGCGGCGCTTCACCTGGAACGGCCCTGGCAGATTGCCTTCTGCGTCGGGATTGTTGATGCCGCAGCCGCGCGTGACGCACGATTGCATCACGTCCCAGATTTTCAGCAGACCGACGCGCGTTTCTTCGTCCGTGTGCCATGCGCGCTCGTTTTCCCACATCAGCTGCGCGATGCTCTTGCCCGTCGTCTTGCACATTTCGAGCAGCTCGGCGCCCGTGCGGAACGGGTACGGCAATTGTTCGACGGCTGCGAGCACTTTCGTGTTCGGCGCACCCGCCGTCACGACGAAGCCGCCGCCGACCGACAGATACGTGGATTCGCGCAGCGTCTCGCCGTTGGCATCGAATGCGCGCAGCTTGAGGCCGTTCGGATGTTCCGGCAGTGCCTGCCGGTAGAACGAGATGTTGTCCTTCAGCACGAACGGCACGCTGTGCTTGCCGAGCAACGCGAGCGTACGCGACGCGCGAACCTGTTCGAGGCGAGCCGCAATGGTGTCGGGATCGACGGTGTCGGGCGCGTCGCCGAGCAGGCCGAGCATCACGCCGCGATCGGTGCCATGGCCTTTGCCCGTTGCGCCGAGCGAGCCGTACAGATCGACTTTCACCGATGCCGTGCCGTCGAGCAGGCCATCGCGCTCGAGCCCTTGCGCGAACATCAGCGCTGCACGCATGGGTCCGACGGTGTGTGAACTCGACGGACCAATGCCGATTTTGAAGAGATCGAAAACGCTGACTGCCATCACTGCTCCTGCTAACAAAAGATTCGACTGTGCTGCGTTGCGCGGGTAGCGCGGCAGCTCGATGCGCCGTGTGTGATCGACACGCGGCGCGCAGCGCGTGCTTAACGCGCGGGTAACGGCAGGCACACGGCGAGCCACGCGGGCGGCGTCGGTGCCAGTTTGCGCGCGACGGGCGTGTAGCGTCCGTCGAGCCGCGCGGCGAGGTGGTACAGCTCCGCCGCATTCTTCGGGTCCCACTGTCCACTATAGCCGGGCAAACCGGCTTCGCGGCGCTTCGCATCGAACGGCACGCTCGAATGCACGAACTCGTCGTGCGTTTTTTCGCCGGTTGCGTACGGCGTGAGCCAGTTCAGTGCGGCGGCGAGCGTCGCGCCGCTCGGTGCGCGTTCGTTGAGCCAGTTGCGGTTGTGGCGGCGCGCCGCGAGCGCGGCCGTCACGAGCGGCTGCAGATCGTACGTGACGTAGTGCAGTGCATCACGCTCGCCGAAATCGACGGTGGTGCCATCGGGCGCAATGTTGTCGTTGATGTGCTCCACGTACAGGCGCTGCGCGTTCTCGATCATGTTGCGGTTATCGAGCGTGAACGCCGCCATGGCGATCAGTTTCACGCGATGGCTCTGCCAGTTATTGCGGAACGTGCCCGCGAGCGGCCGCTTTTGCGCGTCGATCTGCGCGATATAGCCGTTGGCGAGCTTTGTGAGGAACGACATCGTCGCGTTGCGGGTCTTGACGGGCAGCGCGCTCGCCGTCATGTCGTACGCGAGAATCAGGCCCTCGAACGGCGATTCGTCGATCGGGTTGTACGACGGCTCGTAGGTCGTGACCCACGCGGTGAGCAGACGGTCGACCAGTTTCAGATAGCGGTCGTCGCTGGTCGCGCGCCACGCGAGCGCGGCATCGCGCAACAGGTCGAGATCTTTCTCGGCTTCCTTGCTTTGATCGTAGATGCCTTCGTGCGGCAGCGTGCCTTCCGTATGCAACTGGCGCACGGCATGCGCCGGCTCGTTCAGATGGGCCTGCACATTGCTCACGAGCGCCTTGACACCGGGATCGGCGTTGGTGCGCTCGCTGGTTTGCAGCGCCGGCGCGGCGCAGAGGTTCATCGCGGCATGGGCGGCCGGTGCGCAGAACGCAGCAGCCAGCAATAGCAGTGCGGCAAACGGGAAAGCGGAACGGGGATATTGCGGCGCGCGCGTACGCTGTGTCGTGGGTTGCATCATTCGCACCTGTCGCACCATGCGAAACTCCTTCGTTGGGCTGATTCGGTGTGTGATGGTACCGGTTTGACGCGCCAAGCGACAGGACTGCGGGAAGAACCGCGCATCGCTCTGGAGAAAGCGGCGCGCGGTTCACACGACGTCAACACATCGGCGTTATTCGTAATCGGCCACAGGCACGCACGAACAGAACAGATTGCGGTCGCCGTATGCGTTATCGGCGCGGCCCACAGGCGGCCAGTACTTCTTCGCAATCAGCGACGGCAGCGGATACGCCGCCGTTTCGCGCGCATAGCCATGCGCCCATTCGTTCGCGACGACGACAGCCGCCGTGTGCGGCGCATGCTTCAGCGGATTGTCTTCGCGATCGCTGCGGCCTTCCTCGACGTCACGGATTTCGTTGCGAATCGCGATCATCGCTTCGATGAAGCGGTCGAGCTCTTCCTTCGATTCCGATTCCGTCGGCTCGACCATCAGCGTGCCCGGCACCGGGAAGCTCATCGTCGGGGCGTGGAAGCCGTAGTCCATCAGGCGCTTTGCCACATCGTCGACGCTGATGCCGCTCGTTTCCTTGATGGGACGCAGATCGAGAATGCATTCGTGCGCAACCAGTCCGCCCGGACCCGAGTACAGCACGGGGTAATGCGGCGCGAGCTTGTTCGCGACGTAGTTCGCGTTGAGGATCGCGGTTTCCGTCGCGGCCGTCAGGTTCTGCGCGCCCATCATCGCGATGTACATCCACGAGATCGGCAGGATCGACGCCGAGCCGTAAGGGGCAGCCGACACAGCGCCAATGCCGTTCGCGTCGCGCTCGTAGCCGGTCGACGTCTGATTCGGCAGGAACTTCGCCAGATGCGCGCCCACAGCAACGGGACCGACGCCCGGTCCGCCGCCGCCGTGCGGAATGCAGAACGTCTTGTGCAGGTTCAGGTGCGAGACGTCGCCGCCGAACTGGCCCGGCGCCGCGAGGCCGACCATCGCGTTCATGTTCGCGCCGTCCACGTAGACCTGGCCGCCGTGCGCGTGCACGATTTCGCAGACTTCACGCACGTTCTGTTCGAACACGCCGTGCGTCGACGGATACGTGATCATGATGGCCGCGAGCTTGGCCGAATGCTGCTCGGCCTTCTTCTTCAGGTCGTCGATATCGACGTTGCCTTGCGCATCGCACGCGACGACGACGACCTGCATGCCCGCCATCTGCGCCGACGCCGGATTCGTGCCGTGCGCCGAAGCGGGAATCAGACAGACATTGCGATGACCTTCGCCGCGCGACTCGTGATACGCGTGAATGATCAGCAAGCCGGCGTACTCGCCTTGCGAGCCCGCGTTCGGTTGCAGCGACACGGCTGCGTAACCCGTTGCGGCAACCAGCATCTGTTCGAGCTGATCGATCATTTCCCGGTAGCCGACGGTCTGCTCGGCGGGTGCAAACGGGTGAATCTGGCCGAATTCGGGCCACGTGACGGGCAGCATTTCCGACGTCGCGTTCAGCTTCATCGTGCACGAGCCGAGCGGGATCATCGAGCGGTCGAGCGCGAGGTCCTTGTCCGACAGGCTGCGCAGATAGCGCAGCATTTCCGTTTCCGAATGATGACGGTTGAACACGTGATGCGTCAGATACGCGCTTTCGCGTTCGAGCGATGCCGGGAACGTGTTCGATGCACCGAGCTTCGCGTCGAGCTCGTCGATTTGCGGCACGGTCTCGGCGAATGCGGCTTGCGCGAATGCCGCGAGCAGATCGGCCAGATCGGCGCGCGTGGTGGTTTCATCGAGTGAAATGCCGACGCGCGTGTCGCTGACGTGGCGCAGATTGATGCGCTTGGCCGTCGCGGCGTCGTGCAGCGCTTGCGTGCGCGGACCCGTTTCAAACGTGAGCGTGTCGAAGAACGACTCGTTGACGAGCGTGTAGCCGAGTTGCTTCGCGCCTTGCGCGAGCAGCGCGGCGATGCGGTTCACACGCTGCGCGATCATCTTCAGGCCGCGCGGGCCGTGATAGACGGCGTACATGCTGGCCATGATCGCGAGCAGTGCCTGCGCCGTACACACATTCGACGTCGCCTTTTCGCGGCGGATGTGCTGCTCGCGCGTTTGCAGCGCGAGACGCAGCGCGGGGTTGCCTTGCGCATCGACGGTCACGCCGACGAGACGCCCCGGCATCTGGCGCTTGAACTCGTCGCGCACGGCGAGATACGCCGCGTGCGGGCCGCCGAAGCCGACGGGCACGCCAAAGCGCTGCGAGTTGCCGACGGCCACGTCCGCGCCCCATTCGCCCGGCGGCGTGAGCACCGTGAGCGCGAGCAGATCGGCGGCGGCGACCACATGGCCGCCCGCAGCGTGGATCGCGTCAGCGAGCGCGCGGTAGTCGCGCACGTCGCCGTTCACGCCCGGATATTGCAGCAGCACGCCGAATGCGTTCGAAGCAGCGGCATCCGCAGCCGGGCCGACCTTGACCTCGATGCCGACGGGCTTCGCGCGCGTCTTCACGACTTCGATGGTTTGCGGCAGCACGTCGTCTGCCACGTAGAAAATGTTCGACTTCGGCTTGCCGACGCGTTGCAGCAGCGTCATCGCTTCGGCGGCGGCCGTCGCTTCGTCGAGCAGCGAAGCGTTCGAGATCGCCAGACCCGTCAGGTCGACGATCATCTGCTGATAGTTCAGCAGCGCCTCCAGACGGCCTTGCGAGATTTCCGGCTGATACGGCGTGTACGCCGTGTACCACGCCGGATTTTCGAGCACGTTGCGCAGGATGACGGCGGGCGTGTGCGCGTTGTAATAGCCCTGACCGATGTACGAGCGGAACACCTGGTTCTTGTCCGCGAGTTCGCGCAGCGCGGCGAGCGCTTCGGCTTCGCTCTTCGGCTGGGCGAAGGGGCCGAGCGGCAGCGCGTCCTGGCGGCGGATCGTTTTCGGAATCACCGCGTCCATCAACGCGGCGCGCGATGCGAAACCGAGGGCTTCGAGCATCGACTGCTGATCGGCGCCATCCGGGCCGATGTGCCGTTCGGCGAAGGCGTCATGCACTTCGAGCGCGGCGAGCGAGAGGGGCGTGCGGTTCATCAGATGATCCGGGTGTTCGAGCTTCATTGAGTGTTCCTGCCGGCGCGGTGTTCCTGTGTGCTGAACGCCGCGCCCGTCGTGAGTAAAAGACTTATTCGCCGATCGACTTGCCGTAAGCGGCCGCGTCCATCAGGCGATCCTGCGAGGCGCCGGCAGCCGGCTTGATCTTGAACAGCCAGTTGTCGTACGGCGCGCTGTTCACGGCGTCCGGCGTGTCGGCGACGCTCGCGTTGGCTTCGATGATCTCGCCCGACACGGGTGCGTAAATGTCGGATGCGGCCTTCACCGACTCGATGACGGCGACGGTATCGCCCGCCGACACGGTCTGGTTCAGTTGCTGCACTTCGAAGAAGACGATGTCGCCGAGCGCTTCCTGCGCGTGGTCGGTGATGCCGACCGTCAGCGTGCCGTCCGCTTCGGTGCGGACCCATTCGTGCGATTCGGTGTATTTCAGATCGGCCGGGATGCTCATCGGATGCTCCTAAACGGTTTGATTCGGTTTGACTTGAATAGTGGGACGCACGCGACGTTGTTGTGACTGCGCCGTGACGCTGATCGTGTGATCGATCAGCCGACGAGCACTTTGCCGTTGCGCACGAATGGCAGTTTAACCACGCTGGCGGGAAGTGCCTTGTCACGTATCTGGACATGCACGACGTCGCCCGGCTGCACGCCCTTCGGCACGCGCGCAAAGGCGATCGATTCCTGCATGGTCGGCGAGAACGTGCCGCTCGTGATTTCGCCGTCGCCGTTCGGCGTGACGACTTTCTGATGCGCACGCAGCACGCCCGCTGCCTTGCCGTTGTCCTTGTGCAGGATCAGGCCGACGAACGACGCCTGCGAGCCGTCCGCTTCGAGCTTCGCGCGTCCGATGAAGTCGCGCGGCGCCGAAAGATCGACGGTCCACGCGAGACCGGCGTCGAGGGGCGACACGTTGTCGTCCATGTCCTGGCCGTACAGGTTCATGCCCGCTTCGAGGCGCAGCGTGTCGCGCGCGCCCAGACCAGCGGGACGCACGCCTTGCGCCTGCAGCGTGTTCCACAGCGCTTCGACGTGATCGGCGGGAACGATGATTTCGAAGCCGTCTTCGCCCGTGTAGCCGGTGCGCGCGACCGTCAGCTCGCCGAACGGCGTATCGGTGACGCGCGCGGCGTTGAACGGCTTGAGGGCTTCGCTGGCGGCGCGCGCGTGGGGCACCGTCGCCCAGACTTTTTCGCGCGCGTTCGGGCCTTGCACGGCGACGATCGCGTAATCGCGGCGCGGCGTGATGGTCAGGCCGAAGCCTTCTTCGTCATTGAGCTTGTTGAACCACGCGACATCTTTTTCAGCCGTACCCGCATTCACGACGACGCGGAAATGGTCTTCGCCGAAGTAGTAGACGATCAGGTCGTCGATCACGCCGCCTTGCGGGTTCAGCAGGCACGAGTAGAGCGCCTTGCCCGGCGTCTGCAGTTTGCCGACGTTATTGGCCAGCGCGCGCTCGAAGAACGCGCGCACGCGTGCGCCCGTGAAATCGACGACACACATGTGGGACACGTCGAACATGCCGGCGTCGGTGCGCACGGCGCGATGCTCTTCGATCTGCGAGCCGTAGTTGACGGGCATGTCCCAGCCGCCGAAGTCGACCATGCGGGCATTGAGCGCGCGGTGCGTGGCGTGGAGCGGGGTGTGTTTGAGTTCGGTCATCGGGGCCTCGGGCATCGCTAAACAGGAAAGGCCATGCGGCGAAACCCCTCGCGCCCCATTTCGGGCCCACGAGCGATAACTGCATGCCCCCTCTGTCCTCGATACCTGAGAGATTGCGCCGCCATCAGCGAGTGCTGACGGGCGTGACGCGCGCCCCTTCGGTGGGCAGCCTGCGCGTGCCAGATACGTGCATTCGCGCTACTGCCGCTCTCCAGAGTGCGAAAAACGCTCGCTCATTCGTATGAGGTCATTGTGACCGTATGACAAGCGGGGTTTTTCGACGCGTTCGGTCCTTTTGCCTGAGAGTTTGCGGGTGTGCCCCTTCGGCGGCGCTGGCTGCTGCGATAGCTGGACGACAGCAGGCGGCGCGCTCTCCCGACGCGTGCGGCGAATGTACGCGAGGGCCTGTGGCTTGTCAAATCGGGACGCGCGCGCCGTATCTGGCTTGCGTTGCAGGGCGGTGGCGGCGCGCGGGCGGTCAAAAATGACGCCGTGACGACGGGTGGACGGATCGACTGCGTGCCTGCAAAACAATCACCCCGCGGCGGGTACTGCGAACGCGGACATAGATGGAGAGCGCGGACCTCGTTCAGGCCCGCGCTTGCCGCGTCGGCCGATCAGCGGTTGATCGCCGCCGACGCCGTATCCAGTTCCTGATTCAGCACGCGCTGTTCGTCGCCCGTCAGACCGCCGCCGTGCTGCGCGGCCATGTCGCGCGACTCCTGGCGAATCGTATCGAGACGGCGATGCAGCGCGGCGCCTTCGGGCGGCGCATAGTGGCCCTGATTCACGCGGGCATCGATATGGCGGCCCATGTTGTCGATGCGGCCGTCGACCTGTTCGAGGCGGTGCACGGCCGCGGCGTGCGGATTGACCGCCGGACCGGGCTCGGCGATCTGCCGCGACGGCGGCGCGACACACGCGCCCAGCGACGAAACCAGCGCAAAGCCGCCCAGCGCGCGAAGGATGCGTTGCATAAGTTCTCTCCTTTCTGATCGATTGCGTATCAACGCGGGAAGCAGCAAACGACGCTGCCGCGCGATCACGTGCGGCAGGCGTGTTCTCTGAACGGTTTGTTTGCCGATCCTGCGATCGGCACGGACGGGGGTGCGATCTGCAAGGCCCCGAAAGGCGTCGTGAGGTCCGCCACGGCGGGCGGCAAACGGAAGCGCGCCGCGCGCCCCCGTTCGTTAGACGCCGCGCGCGAACGGCAGACGGATGCCTTCCTTCTCGCTGCGATTCGCCAGTTCGATGATGGTCATGACATCCACGGCGTCCTGCGCGCTGACGGGGAACGGCGCTCCGTCGTGAATCGAGGCCGCGAGCGCACGGTAGAAATCGACATAGACGCCGTCACGCGTCGGCAGTTCGCGCTGCACTTCGTGTTCGCCTTCCAGTACGCGCAGTGTGCCGGCTTCGTTACCCGCGCCGAAACCCGCGTCACCGGGACGCAGGCCCGCTTTCAGCTGGTCTTCCTGTGTGTCGAGCCCGTATTTCACATAGCTGCCCCGCGTGCCGTGAATCGTATAGCGCGGCGCGACGATGGCCGTCAGCGCGCTCGCGTGCAGCACCACTTCGTGATTCGCGTAGCCGAGCAGCAGATGCACGTAGTCCGGCGCGCTCGCGTTGTCGCGATAGGCCTTGACCGTGGCGTAGACCGTTTCGGGCGCGCCGAACAGCGTCAGCGCCTGATCGATCAAGTGCGGCCCGAGATCGAACAAAAGGCCACCGCCGCGCGACGCCTCTTCGCGCCAACGCTGCCGGATACCCGGCCGGAAACGGTCGAAGTGCGATTCGAAATGCGTGATGCGCCCCAGCTCGCCGCTCGCGATCAGTTCACGCACGCTCAGGAAGTCGCCGTCCCAGCGGCGGTTGTGGAACGGCGCGAACAGCAGTCCCTTGCCACCCGCGAGATCAGCGAGCGTGCGCGCGTCGGCGGCCGACAGCGTGACGGGCTTGTCCACCACCACATGCTTGCCCGCTTCGAGCGCGCGGCGCGCGAGGTCGAAGTGCGTGTCGTTGGGCGTCGCGATCACGACGCATTCGATGTCGGCCAGCGCGAGCAGGGCGTCGATATCGGCGACGATCTGCGCATCCGGATAGTCCTCGCGCGCCTTGTCGGGTTGCCCGGTGGCGATCGCGGCGACGTGCGCGCGTCCGCAGTGCTCGATCACCGGCGCGTGAAACGTGGCGCCCGCAAAGCCGTAGCCCATCAAGCCAATTTTCAGCGATGAAGACATGCGTGCTTCCTGCAAAAGCGGCGCGCCGCAGGGGGCGGCGCGCAACGCCGCAATTGTGGCACGGACGCGCTTTGCCTCGCGGCGCTGAGCGCCGCTTTGCCTCGCGCCGATGTTGTCCGGACGGCATAAGCCGAGGCATTCCCGAGGGCATTCGTGTTAACATCGCGGCTCTCGAGCGAACGGCAAAAAGCGCATGGAATCAATTGCGTGGCGCATTGCGGGCGGTTCGGCAACGCGCCGGCAAGCCGCCTGACGCGACGCACCACGAGCGCCGCGCCGGCGCCGTTTCGTTGCACGTTCTCGGGCCGTTCATCCCGCATCGCGCCCTCAATCCACTACTCATCCACACACGATGTCCGCAGGCTTGAATCCCGCTCAAAGCGAAGCGGTGCGCTATCTCGACGGTCCGTGTCTCGTGCTCGCGGGCGCGGGCAGCGGCAAGACGCGCGTGATCACCCAGAAGATCGCGCATCTGATCGAAAACAAGGGCTTCGAGCCGCGCCACATTGCCGCCGTCACGTTCACGAACAAGGCAGCGGCGGAAATGCGCGAGCGCGTCGGCAAGCTGCTCGAAGGCAAGACGCTGACGGCGCCCGGCAAGGAAGGCCGCAAGGTGCCCGTCAACCAGCTGACGGTGTGCACGTTCCATTCGCTCGGCGTGCAGATTCTGCGTCAGGAGGCCGAGCACGTCGGGCTGAAGCCGCAGTTCTCGATCATGGATTCCGACGACTGCTTCGGCATGATCCAGGAGCAGGTCGGCTCGACGGACAAGGGCTTTATCCGCAAGATCCAGACGATCATCTCGCTGTGGAAGAACGGCCTCATCATGCCGGACGAGGCGATGCGGATTGCATCGAACGAGGACGAGCATCAGGCCGCCATCGTTTATCGCAATTACGTTGCGACGCTGCACGCGTATCAAGCCGTCGATTTCGACGATCTGATCCGGCTGCCCGCCGAGCTTTTCAAGGCCAACGAGCAGGTGCGCGATCGCTGGCAAAACAAGCTGCGCTATCTGCTGATCGACGAGTATCAGGACACCAACGCGTGCCAGTACGAACTGGTGAAGCTGCTGGCCGGCCCGCGCGCCGCATTCACGGCGGTCGGCGACGACGATCAGGCAATCTATGGCTGGCGCGGCGCGACGCTCGAAAACCTTGCGCAGCTCAGCAAGGATTTTCCGAAGCTGCACGTGATCAAGCTGGAGCAAAACTACCGCTCGACGGTGCGCATTCTCACGGCCGCGAACAATGTGATCGCGAACAACCCGAAGCTGTTCGAGAAGAAGCTGTGGTCCGAGCACGGCATGGGCGATTCGATCACCGTCACGGGCTGCAACGACGAGGAGCACGAGGCGGAATCGGTCGTATTCCGGCTGTCGGCGCACAAATTTGAGCGCCGCGCGCAGTTTCGCGACTACGCCATTCTGTATCGCGGCAACTTTCAGGCGCGCATCTTCGAACAGGTGCTGCGGCGCGAGCGTATTCCGTATGTGCTGTCGGGCGGCCAGTCGTTTTTCGACAAGGCAGAGATCAAGGATCTGTGCGCGTATCTGCGCCTGATCGCGAACGCCGACGACGATCCCGCGTTCATTCGCGCGATCACGACGCCGCGCCGTGGCGTCGGCAACACGACGCTCGAAGCGCTCGGCGCGTTCGCGGGTCAGGCGAAGGTGTCACTGTTCGAGGCCGTGTACATGGGCGGCATCGAGGCGCGGCTGTCGGCGCGTCAGGTCGAACCGCTGCGCGTGTTCTGCCATTTCATGCAGCGTCTCCGAGATCGGGCCGAGAAAGATGCGGCGTCGTCCGTGCTCGACGATCTGATGGAGGCGATTCACTACGAAGCCTACCTGTACGACGCATTCGACGAGCGTCAGGCTCAGTCGAAATGGCAAAACGTGCTGGAGTTTCTTGAGTGGCTGAAGCGCAAAGGCACGAAACCTGAGCCAGAAGCAGGCACGGAACAGACCGGCTACGACAACGCCGACGGTCTCGCCGACACCGGTAAGAATCTGCTCGGACTGATTCAGACGGTCGCGCTGATGTCGATGCTTGAAGGCAAGGACGAAGATCCCGACGCCGTGCGTCTGTCGACGGTGCATGCGTCGAAGGGGCTCGAATATCCGCACGTGTTTCTGGTCGGCGTCGAGGAAGGCATCATGCCCCATCGCGGCGGTTCGGAAGACGATGGCCCGATCGACGACGAGCGCATCGAGGAAGAACGCCGCCTGATGTACGTCGCGATCACGCGCGCGCAGCGCAGCCTGCATCTGAACTGGTGCAAGAAGCGCAAGCGGGCGCGCGAGACGGTGGTGTGCGAGCCGTCGCGATTCATTCCCGAGATGGGGCTGGATGAAGCGCCGCCGCCGACGCCGGAAGAAGCGCCGATGTCGCCGAAAGATCGCCTGGCGAGCCTGAAGGCGCTATTGCAGAAGGCTTGACCGGCGGCAGCGGCTCACACTGCGCGAAATGCCCGTGGCATAAAAAATCCCCGCTCGAAGGCGGGGATTTTCGTTTGCGCCTGGAAAGGTGCGCGGTGCTTACTTCGACGCGTTGACCATGTAATCGACGGCCGCTTTGACATCGGCGTCCGACGCGTTCGATCCGCCTTTTGGCGGCATCGCCCCCTTGCCGTGCAACGCGTAGTTGTAGACGGTATCCATGGGCTCCTTCAGGCGGGGCGCCCACGCTTCCTTGTCGCCGAACTTCGGCGCGTTCAGCACGCCTGCCGCGTGACACGCCTGACAAACCTGCTGATACAGGGCCTTGCCCGCCTGCGAAGCGTCGGCGCTCTGGGTCGCGCCCGACGCCGGCGCGGCGCTTTGCGGCACGTTCGCCATCGCGGCCATTGCGGCGGCGGCCTGCGCGCTGGCGGCGTCCGCGGGTGCGGCCGCCCCTGCGGCGCCTGATGCACCAGCCGCGCCCGATGCCGCCTCGGCACCCGAAGCCCCGCCCGGCGCTGCCGCCGGCTGGCCCGGCACGGGCTTCGGCGGATCTTCGAATTTCGCGCCCGCGTTGTTCGCCATGTAGGCGACGGCGCGGCCGATTTCGTAATCGCTGTAGTCGTCGGGACTCGTGCCGCCGCGCGCGGGCATGGCCCCTTTGCCCGTCAGGGCCGTGTGCCAGAGCGTGTCGAAACCTTGCGCAATGCGCGGCGCCCAGTCGGCCGTGTTGGTGAATTTCGGCGCGCCCGCCGTGCCCGCCGCGTGGCAGGCCGAGCAGACGGCCTTATAGACTTCCTCGCCCGTTTTGTAGACGCGCGGCGCATTGGCATCGCGGATTTCGACCTGGGCCAAGGGTGCCGTGCGCGCGTCGACTGCGGCGTCGGACAGACCGTCGGTGCCCGCGCCCGTGCGGGTCGAGTTGTCGACGTAATAGGCGAGCAGAATGATGATGACGATGGGGACAGCAAAGCCGGCGATGACTGCGGCGATCAGCTGTCCGGGGGTCTTGATCGGGGCTCCGTGTGGTGCTTCGCTCATGCTTGTCTCGTCTCCCGTGGGTATTGTGGTGAGCGGTACAGCGCGACGGCAACAGCCTTGTTCCTGATAAGCCACGGACGATTATAGACGGAAGGTTTCGCGGTCGGCGAGCGGGCTCCCGGGCTCTTCAGTAGGCGTTTACGCGGAGAGTTTGCATCGCTGGAAGGGAGATTTTGCTCGATGGCGCGCGAAATTCGGGAAAGACTTGCAGCGCGTTTCCCGGCGACGGTGCGCACTGGCGTCCTGGCGACAGGCTTGCGGTGGACGGGCAGCACGAAACCGGTTATGCTCTCGGTCTCGCTTTGGCGCCGCTTATCGCATCAACCTCGTGATTTTGCAGCGCTTTTGCCGATTCTTTGCAGAATGCGCCCGTAGCTCAATGGATAGAGTACTGCCCTCCGAAGGCAGGGGTTGCTGGTTCGATCCCAGCCGGGCGCGCCAAGAAAATTCCTCATCTAGTCAAGACGCCCCGCCGGTTTTGGCATCTCGCCGATCGCTCTGACATGCCGTGCAAATCTGTGTGGGAAACACTCCATGGCTTGCCCTGTATTGCAGTTCGATTCGTGGCCGCATTACCTTTGTCGAATGCATGACTATCGATTGACGTCCCGTTCACGGTGGATCGCCGCATCCGCGGAAATCCAGTTCCACTCGTCAAACAATAGCGTTTCGTTGCAGGCTGCCCGTGCGCCGACTTAGACGGTTATTTTCCTGTCATGTCCTATTTCGATCCGGATTTTTTGGCGTCGTTGATTGGCGAGATCATTACCCAGTACCTACGCTTTAGACACAGCTGAACCTCATCCCTAAGCAGGTGACATTGAAACGGCCCGTGTCGCGGTGCTAATAACAATCCGGCTTCAAAGACGAGCACGTCAGCGGATAACCAGTCCCATCGTGACGGCTGGCCCTATGCATTGTTTCACTCCAAAGCTCCAGCCGGGACGCTCCAGCGCTGGATAAAGCGACTCGCGCTGTCATCGACGAACCCGACCGTTGAACATGCACGAAGTGCGGTTGGACGCGGTTTCGGGAATCAGTCAGGCAAGGCGGCTGGGATTTGCTGTCCGCACCCGGATTGCCCGCGAGGACGTTGAACGGTGCGCCGCGTTCGGTCTACGGGAGCCGAAATTCGGCTCCAGCCGAGATAGGTCGATCGATGCGCAAAGCGTTGCAAAAACACATGCACGGTCGACATCATCTTATCGAGTTCGACGGCACGGCCACCGGGATCACGGTAGGCAGGATGGCTTTGCCTTCGCATAGTTCGCGACCCCTATTCCGTTCGTGAGCGCGCCGGATAACGGTTTAAACCAAATAACGTAACTACAACGAAAGATAGTACGAAGGTATTTGTAATTATCATTTCTTGCCCGTAATGTTTTGTTGGGCACGTGAAAATGCCGACGCCCGATCCGCGCTCAATCCGAAATCGAACGTTGCAAACGTTTTTCCCCGCCAATGCGGCATGAAACCCGTCATTCTCCGGCCAAACCGATGAAGGCAGACGATCGGTCGATATCGCCTTGGCCGGTTCACACGCGCATTACTTACTAAATTTTTCTTCCAAACCCTTAACTCCGATCCGACGCGTGCCGTAAATCACACAGGCTGCACTCTGGCTTCGGGAGCTGGGCGGTGGTCGATTGTTTTAAAAAGCCGGCATTCGCATCCGTCGACGAGTGTGGGCTGCGCGGCTGGAATTGAGTCGCGCGCAACCTTATCGGGCGCAACCTGAAGGAAAATATAATATGAGTTCAATCATTTCGTCGCTAACGCCCTCGCAGGTGGGAATGTTGTCGACGCAGCAGTTTGCGAGTTTGAACACGGCTGACGTCGCAGCGCTGACCACTGCCGATATCGCCAGCCTCAGCTCGGATCAACTGGGGGCAATTAGCGCGTCGGCGATCGTGTCGCTGAGCAGCGCGGCCGTCAACACACTGCATTCGGAGCAACTGGTCGGTCTGTCCACGGCAGCCGTCCAGGCGCTCAAGACCGGCCAGATCGCCGCGATCAGTTCGGGTGCGATCATCGGGCTGACGGCCACTGCGATCGGCGTGCTGCAGACATTCCAGATCGCGAGCATGAACACCTCGCAGTTGTCGGGCCTGACCTCGGG
>BBSL01000039.1 GCA_001319865.1 Burkholderia sp. E7m39
CCAGATCGGCCAGCTGACGACCGCACAGGTCGCGGGCCTGAGCACGACGCAGTTGTCGGCCCTGACCTCGACGCAGGTTCAACAGCTCACCACGGCCGACATCAAGGCCATGAGCGGCTCTCAAGTTGCGTCGGGTCTCGGCACCGCGGGCATTGCGTCGCTGAGCACGAACCAGGTGCAATCGCTGAGCACGTCGACGCTGAACGCGCTGTCCTCGGACCAGCTCGCTACGCTGCAGGTCAGCGCGCTGACGACCGCCCAGGTCGCGGGCCTGAACACCACTCAGGTCTCGAATCTCGGCTCGTCGCAGATCTCGAACCTGAGCTCGTCGGAAGTCAAGGCGCTCGGTTCGGCTCAGGTCGGCGCTATTTCGACCTCGGCGCTGGCAGGTCTTGGCAGCGCCGCGCTCCAGAGCCTGACGACGGCGCAAATCGCGGGTCTGACCAACGATCAGCTACTGAACGGTCTGAGCACGACGCAGATGAACGAGCTGACCACGCAGCAGGTCAATTCGCTCACGGCGGCGCAGCTCGCAGGTCTCACCAGCGATCAGCTCCAGGCGCTGAATATTCACTAAGCGCCGGCGCATACGACCCGTCCTGTCCCCGCAAGGGCCGTGCTGCGGTACGCACGGCCCGCTCGCGGGTGCGGAAGGGCCGCGTGAAAAAATGTATCGATAGCGCTACAGCAATTTGTGTACAACAGGCCAAACGTACCGTAGTGCGCGGTATGCTTGGCCTTTTTCTTGAGCAGGAAACAGCCGATTCGGCGAGTGTCCGGCAACGACTGGTCATCCTATCCACCTATGTCTTCATTAACGAATTTGGCCGATACCGGTTATTCCGGCAAGATCGTGGCGGCTTGGCGGGCCGGCCTTAGCGTCAACGACGTCGTCAGCAGCGCCGCCGAACTGGGCGCAGCGGGCCAGCATGAGCTGGCCGCCGTGTTGTACCAGACCTGGCTCGCACGCAACACCACACCGTTCAATCATCTCGTGCTCTTCAATCTCGGCGCGAGCTACAACGCACTCGGGTTGATCGAGGAAGCCAAGAGCGCGTTCCTGCGGGTCGTGGAGCTTGCGCCTTCCTTCGCGCAGGCGCATTCGAACCTCGCCATCATTTACGAAAGACTCGACAAGATCGATTCCGCGATCGCGGAATGGATGTGGGTCGCCAACACCGTCTCGCCAAACGACGAGTCGAATGCGCCGCTGCGCATCCAGGCGATCAACAATCTCGGCCGCCTGCATGAAAACCGCCGCAGTTTCGGCGAGGCGATCGAGTGGCTCACGAAGAGCCTCGAAATCAATCCGACGCAGCCCGACGTGCTCCATCACCTCGTGTTCCTTCGCGCGCGCACTTGCTCATGGCCTGTCTATGTGTCGCTGCCGGGCGTCGATCCCGACCTGATGCGTCGCTCGACGTCCGCACTGGGGATGATTTCGCAGTCGGACGATCTCGACGAACAACTCGCCGCCGCACGCCATTACGTGGCGACCAAGCTCAATTGCGAGGTGCCCGCGCTCGCGGAAAAGAAGAGCTATGGGCACAAGAAGATTCGCATCGGCTACTTGTCGTCGGACTTCTGCCTGCACCCGATCTCCATGCTCGCGGCAGAACTGTTCGAGCTGCACGATCGCAAGCGCTTCGAAGTCTACGGATTCTGCTGGACGAAAGAAGACGGCTCGGCGCTGCGCCAACGCGTAATTCGGGGCATGGATCACTTCGAGCGCATCAACGGCATGAGCGACGAAGAAGCCGCCCATCTGATCCGCAAGCACGAGATCGACATCCTCGTCGACCTGCACGGCCAGACGCTCGGCGCGCGCCCGCAGATTCTCGCCTCGCGGCCCGCACCCGTGCAGATCACCTATCTCGGCCTTGTGGCGACTACGGGCTTCCCGTTTATCGACTACGTGATTGCCGACCAGTACGTGATTCCCAAGGATGCGGCGAAGTACTACACCGAGAAGCCGATCTATATGCCGGACGTCTATCAGGTCAGCGACCGCAAGCGCGTGATCGCCCCTGCGCCTGCGCGCAAGGATTGCGGCCTGCCCGAAGACGGCGTCGTGTTCTGCTCGTTCAACAACAACTTCAAGTACACGCCGGAAGTCTTCGACGTCTGGATGCGTATTCTCGACCGGGTGCCGGGCAGTGTGCTGTGGCTGCTCGCGGACAACACGTGGGCCGAAGCGAATCTGCGGCGGGAAGCCGAGAAGCGCGGCGTCGATCCGAAGCGGATCGTGTTTGCAACGCGTGCCGCGCCGGAGCACTACCTCGCGCGCTACCTCGTAGCCGACGTGTTCCTCGACACGTTCCCGTTCAACGCAGGCACGACCGCAAACGACGCCCTGTGGGCCGGACTGCCGCTTCTTACCTGCTCGGGGCAATCTTTCGCTTCGCGCATGGCGGGCGCGCTCCTCACCGCGGCCGGAATGGAAGAGTTGATCACGCGTAACTGGCAAGAGTACGAAGACAAGGCCGTCGCACTCGCAAAGGCGCCCAAGGAATTGCGCCATTTGCGCGCCAGGCTCGCCGAGGTCAAGGAAAGCGGTGTGTTGTATGACATTCCGAAGTTCGTTCACAACCTCGAGAAGCAGTTCAAGCGCGTCCTGGCAAAGCTCGACTGATGCGCCGCGCGCGACGCGGCACGCAGCCTGTTCCGCCGCCGCCACAGCCATGCTGTGCGGCGGTAATCGCACCACCGCTTCCTGCCGACCTTCATCGCTTAAACAGGCGGCAAAAGTCGCCGCTGTTCACCGGACCGCCAAACCGTGCGCGGTTCTATTCTGTTGCAAGTCAAATAGTCTCGAAGCGATACCGCGCGCGAATTCGACGAGCCGTCGAACTCGCGATCGCATCACACTCAACAGATGAAAGCATTGCCCTTCTTTTCCGTCATTGTGCCGACGCACAAACGAGCGAGGCTGTTGCGCCGCGCGTTGCAGTCGATCCGCTCGCAAGCCTCGCCTGTGCCGTTCGAGGTGATCGTCGTTTCCGATGTCGTCGATGCCGCTACGGACGCCGTCTGCGCCGAGATCCTGACGGACACCGACATTTACGTGCGCCGCAACGGCATGCCGGGCCCGTCGGAGAGCCGCAATCTCGCGCTGAAGCTGGCCAAAGGCAGCTACCTGCTATTTCTCGACGACGACGACGCGTGGCATGCCGGTTGCCTCGAGCAGCTCTATGCTCAGCCGGCCGTCAAGCGAGGCGAGCCGGTGTATTTCAATTGCTCCGTGGTCAAAGAGCGCCGGCATGCGGATGGTCCCGAACAGCTCTCCGAAGTCGGCGTCGATCTGGCGGGCTGCCTGACGGAAGGCGTCTTCGTGAAGAACCAGGTTCACATGTCGTGCTTCGCGTTGCCGAGGCCGCTGCTGGAAGGCCTTGCGTTCGACGCATCGATGCGCGCCTATGAAGATTGGGACTTTCTGCTGTCCGTGTTCAGCCGTCAGATGCCCGTGCACGTGCCGTTTCTCGGCTCGCGCATTTTCGAAGTCGACGACGAGAGCAGCGACCGCCGTGGCAGCAGCAAGCAAGCGAACGATTACAACGCGGTACTCGACTATCTATACGTCTACCGCCGCCATGCTGCGCCGCAGCCGGCGCTGAAACAGCAGCGCGTGGAACTGCTGCAGGCCTGCGGGCTCACCCTGACTCAGGAGCTGCTGTAGGCGCTGAGAATGATCACGCGTTCCCAAATTCGGGCGGACCACACAAGGCGCAATGAACATGCAATCTCCCGCGCTATCGCGCGACGACTTCCATTCCAGTTTCGACGGACTGCAAAGCCGGACGATCTTTTGCCTCTGGACCGGCAACGAGGTGATGTCGGCGAACAGGCTGCAGGCGATCTGGACGATCTTCAACAATACCGGCTGCTCGATCGCGCATCTGAACGTGCATACGATCGCCGAATGGGTGAAGCCGGGATTTCCGTTGCATCCCGCGTTTCCGTATCTGAGTTCGACGCACAAGTCCGACTATCTTCGTGTCTATCTGATGCACCACTACGGTGGCGGCTACACCGACATCAAATCTACGACGAAGCGTTGGGGACCGTTCTTCGATCGGCTCGCGGCCTCGGATCAGCTTGCGCTCGGCTATACGGAGCTGCCGCATGGCATTCCGCACGTCGCGGGCGAGTTTGGCGATTTGCTGCGCCAATCGCACGCGGAGCTAATCGGTTTGTGCGCGTTCATCTTCCGCAAAGGCACGCCGTTGACGCAACGCTGGCTAGAGCAAACCGAACAGCTGCTCGACGCCAAGCTGCCGCTGCTTCAGGCACATCCCGCGCAACATCCACTCGATCAGACGAACGTCGTTTTGCCGAATGGAGAGACGTCCCGTTATCCGCTGCGGTGGGCGGAAATGCTCGGCGAAATTTTCCATCCGCTGATTTTCGAATACCGGCATAAGCTGATTCGCGCGCCGATCGAGCCGGTTTTTCAGGGGTATAGGTGATCGCGTCATTGCGCCGATTCCCCAATACAACCATTCGACACCAAGGAACAACGATGGGGATGCATCCCAAGTTCGAAAAGGAAGAGTCATTCCTGCTTGCCGACATCCTGCTCAATCCGGAAAGGCTGGACGTCCTGCAGCAACTGATCGAGAGAAAGCTGATCTCTGGCGACAACATCAATGCGTGGGTCAGCCTGCTAGCCGCGCTGAAGATCAACTCGCCGTCATGGTTCAAGGCGATCGACCACCTCAAGCTCAGGATCGACCCGATCATCGCGGGCGGCGGCTACATCTCCGAGAAAAGTCCATTCGATATTCTGAACAATTACAAACTCGGATCTTCGGCTTTCGACAAGCATTTCTTCCACCACGAAAATTTTCGCGGCAAGACCGCGCTCGATTTCGGCTCGGGCGTATATAGGCCATTGTGCGTGGCGATCATACTTTTCGCCAACGGGTTCGACCGCGTGTACTCGTTCGAGCCTTTCGGCCTCAAGGCGGGCTTTCCGTATGCATCACTGATGCAACTCGTCAATGAGATGCTGGTGCGTCCGTCCAGGTTCGACTTTTCCGGCATCGGCGAAGCGGAAATCCTCACGCGCTTGCGTTCACTCGATCTCCGCAACATCGATACCTTGCTCGCGAAGCTCGGCACTAGTGAGATCGACAGCATCGACATGGGCGGCGTGTTTTTCACGAAGCTCATCGAGCGCATTCCCGAAGTCACGATCGACGTTCATTTCAGCAACGCCGTGCTCGAGCACGTTCAGGACATGAAGCTGAGTTCGCAGATCTTCAGGAAGATCACGACTGAGAACAGCGTCGGCTATCACCTCGTGGACTACTTGGACCACCGCTACTACGACGACAACAGCCTGTCCCCGTTTGAAAAGTATTACGACGGTGTTCTCGACGAGATCAACGGCATGACGCCGTCCGAGCTGGAAGGCGCCTTCATCGAAGACGCCTGGTTGCTTCGCAAACTGACGCTTTACGTCGTGCCTGAAGCGCATTTCAGCAACGAAAAGCGGAGCATCATCGACCGCTATTCGAAATACCCTGCTGAAGAGCTCAGACAGCACGTCAACTGCTACGAGTTCAGGAAGACAACTCAGGTCGCGCTCGCAGCCTGACGCGGACGCCGGGTGGCGGCGGCGCGAGCGCCTGGCTCGCGCCGCTGGCCTTCTCTCGATCTTTGCATGACATCGCAGCGACATTACCTATCTGTCGTAATACGCGGAATTCTCCCCTCTTATTCGCGAATTGAAGCCTTGCAGGCGGCGGTATAACGTCTTGGATAGGACAAGCGCATATTGCGACACACAAGATGAACACCATTGACCTCGCGGGACTGGATGCCGAGTGCGTCTGGGACATCGGACTGGCCTACGAGCATCTGAAGGGGCTCGGTCGCGCTGATAGTAAGCGTACGGCCGAGCGTCGCCTGAACGATCTGGGTTTGCTGCCGCCCGAGCTAGGCGCGGAGCGTCTTCGCGACGAATTGGACCGACCGCCCAATACGCTGGTGCTGAATTGGGCGATCGACCTGGCGCGCAGCCGGCGGGAGCGGGTGTTGTTCGCGCAGTGGGGAAACCTGCCGGACGGTCAGGCATGCCTGCATGCAAATGATGCCCGCGGCGCGCGGTTCTGGATGCCGGTGCCGGACGGTGACCAACGCGCCCTCGCCACGGACGCGCTGCGGCAGCTCGCGCGGCATATCGGCAAGCCGCTTGCGGTGTTTCCGCACGGCGAACTGGTGGGCCATCTGCGCCACCTGGGCAATGGCGATCCCGTAGAAAACGTCCGCCTGACGCCCCAGGCCTATGCGCCCGTGTTCGACGAAGCTGCTTCATCGATGCGAGCGGCGCAGCCGCGCCGGCCGCTGTCCCCGCATCTGCGAGCGCTTGAGGCCGAGAGCATCCACATCATCAGGGAAGCGGCCGCTGAAGCGCGCAACCCTGCGATGCTCTATTCGATCGGCAAGGACAGCGGCGTGATGCTACATCTGGCGCGCAAGGCGTTTTATCCGGCGCCGCCGCCATTCCCGCTGCTGCATGTCGACACGCGCTGGAAGTTCCAGGAAATGTATCTGTTCCGTGATTACATGGCGCGCGAAAGCGGGATGAGGCTGGAGGTCTATACGAACCCCGAGGCGATCGGGAAAGACATCAATCCTTTCGATCACGGCTCCGCGCTGCATACCGACATCACGAAGACGGAAGGTCTCAAGCAGGCGCTCGGCCTTCACGGGTTCGATGTCGTGTTCGGCGGCGCACGGCGCGACGAAGAAAAGTCGCGTGCGAAGGAACGGGTGTTCTCGTTTCGGACTGCGACGCATCGTTGGGACCCGAAAAACCAGCGCCCCGAACTCTGGAACCTGTACAACACGCGCAAGCACGCCAGCGAAAGCATCCGCGTGTTTCCGCTGTCGAACTGGACCGAACTCGACATCTGGCAATACATTTACCACGAGAGTATTCCCGTCGTGCCGCTGTACTTTTCGCAACTGCGCGCAGTCGTGGTGCGCCCGGAAATGATCATGATGGTCGACGACGCGCGTTGCCGCCTGCAGCCGGGTGACGAGATCCAGCTTCGCAAAGTGCGTTTTCGCACGCTGGGCTGCTATCCCCTGACGGGAGCCGTCGAATCCGATGCTCGCACGGTCGAGGACATCCTGCTCGAATTGATTCATGCGCGCCAGTCCGAACGGCAGGGGCGCCGCATCGACGCCGATAGTGCGAGCAGCATGGAAAAGAAGAAGCAGGAGGGGTACTTCTGATGGTTCAGGCGAAAAAAAGCGGCCGGAACGCGCTGGAGCAGGCGGGGGACGGGGGCGAGAGCCTCGACGAGTGGTTCGACCAGCAGTCCCGTCAGGACCGCTTGCGCTTCATCACCTGCGGTAGCGTGGACGATGGCAAGAGCACGCTGATCGGCCGCTTGCTGTGGGAGTCACGGCATATATTCGACGATCAGCTCGCGGCGCTGGAGGCCGATTCGCGCCGGCACGGCACGCAGGGCAACGAGATTGATTTCGCGTTGCTGGTGGACGGGCTGGCCGCCGAGCGCGAGCAGGGCATTACAATCGACGTCGCCTATCGGTTCTTCGCGACGCCGCGACGCAAGTTCATCGTGGCGGATACGCCCGGACACGAGCAGTACACGCGCAACATGGTGACGGGCGCATCGACGGCGGACGTTGCAATTCTGCTGGTCGACGCGCGCCATGGTGTACAGACACAAACACGGCGCCACGCTTACCTCGCGTCGCTCGTCGGCATCCGTCACGTGGTGCTGGCGATCAACAAGATGGACCTTGTGAACTACAGCGAGACCGTCTGCGAAGCGATCGACCGGACCTTTGCCGACTACGCGGCGACCTTCGGCTTCGATAGCATCACGGCGATTCCACTGTCGGCGCTGGAGGGCGACAACATCACGGGGCGTTCCGTCAGAATGCCGTGGTACCAGGGGCCGACACTGATCGGTTATCTGGAAACCGTTGAAGTACGGTCGAAGACGGATGGACGCTTCATTTTCCCTGTGCAGTGGGTCAACCGTCCGCATGCGGACTTTCGGGGTTTCAGCGGCACGGTGTCAGCGGGCAGCGTGTCCGTCGGCGATGGCTTGCGCGTGACGGCTTCGGGACAGGTCGCCCTCGTGCAACGCATAGTGACCATGGATGGCGCGCGGCAGCGCGCGGACCTCGGCGATGCGGTCACGCTCGTGCTCGACCGGGAGATCGACGCGTCGCGCGGCGACGTGCTTTCGTATGCGGACCAGCCGCTGGAGATGACGGACCAGTTCGAGGCGACGCTCGTATGGATGCACGAAGATGCCGGGCTGGTGGCGCGGACCTACGACCTGAAGCTCGGGCATCAATGGGCTGGCGCGTCGATCACGGCGATCAAATATCGGGTCGACGTGAACACGATGGCGCGCGAATCGTGGCGGCAGCTCGGGTTGAACGACATCGCGGTCTGCAACGTCGCGCTCAGCCGGCCGGTGGCATTCGATTCGTACGAGCGCTCCCGCGCGCTTGGCGGATTTATCCTCGTCGATAAATTCACCCACGCAACCGTCGCGGCCGGGATGATTCGCCACAACTTGCGCCGTGCGCAGAACGTGCATCGCCAGGCACTGAGCATCACGCGTGAAGACCGCGAGCGGCTCAACGGACATCGCGGCAAGGTGCTGTGGTTCACAGGACTGTCGGGCTCGGGCAAATCGACGCTCGCCAATATGGTCGAAAAGGCGCTGCATGCGAAGGGGCTCCGCACTTACATCCTCGACGGCGACAATGTCCGCCAAGGCTTGAATCGCGACCTTGGGTTCACTGACGCGGATCGCGTCGAGAATATTCGGCGGATCGCGGAGGTAGCGAAGCTAATGATGGATGCAGGGTTGATCGTGATGACTGCATTCATCTCGCCGTTTCATCAGGAGCGCGAAGCGGCCCGACAACTGATCGGCGCCGACAACTTCGTCGAAATCTTCGTCAACACGCCGCTCGAGGTGTGCGAGCAGCGCGACCCGAAGGGGCTCTATCGCAAGGCACGCAGCGGCGCGATCCCGAACATGACGGGGATCAATAGCCCTTACGAGACTCCGCTATGTGCAGACATCGAAGTCGATGGCGGCAGCGCGGAACTCGCTGGACAGGTCGAGAAAATATTGACGATGCTGGCTTAGGCCGGGATCGCGGCGCTCGCGGATTGCGTTGCGTCTTGCGCTGCATCGCGCGCTGCATCGCGCGCGGCCAGCAAGACCGCCGCGAGCTTTTGCGCATGCACACGCAGTTCAGGCACGGCAATCGCCTCCCAGTCCCGCGCCTTCAGCATCGGACCGATGTAGCGCAGCCAGGACTGTGCGCAATCCGCCGCGTCGAGCGTCGCGTAGTGTGCGTCGACGCGCAGCCCGAGGCCGAGCGGGTCTGCTTGCAGATGACCTTGCTGGAGCAGTTGTTTCAGCAAGGGCATGTTGCTTTGCATCAGATCGCTGCTGGGACCCGTGCAGTTGATAACCAGATCGAACCGTCGCGTTTCCATCTCGCCCGAGCCGCGCAAACGGAAGGTCACTTCGGCGCGTCCATCGTCGGAACTGATGCGTGCCGAGCGGATACGGGCGGCCAGCGTGTCCAGGCGGCCGGCCTGTTTCAGTTCATGCACGAGCTCGGCCGCTTCCGGCGCGCATCGGTGCCGCAGGACATCCCAGTACGGACGCACGTGACGAAGGAAGCGGCGCTTGTCGGACTGTCCGAGTGCTTGCCACAGCGCTGGTGTATGTGCGCGCAGCGAGCCAATGACATCGCGCCAGTCGTGCCTTTCTTCGATCGCAGCGGCTATCGCGGCGCGCAGCACGCGCGTTTGGCCGCGCAACGTCGAACCCATGTTGCTCGCGAGTGCGGCACCGTCGGGCTTGCTGCCCGAAGCTGGTGCACCTTCAGGACGATGGCTTTGCTGCACGAGGCCGCGACGCGACACGCAGACGATCGGCCCAGTATGACCGAGCTGGTTCAGCGAGGTCAGCACATCGAGCGCGGTCAGGCTGTTGCCGACCAGGAGCACGCTTGCGCCTCGATGCACGTCGTGCAGGCGCTCATCCGCCCACGGATCAGCGATGTAATGGTGGCCGAGGGCATCGATATCCGCGCACGGCGACACAGTGGCGGGCGGGAAGTGCCCGAAGGCCAGCACCACCGTGTCGCATTCGAGCTGGTTGCCGTCGTCAAGCGTGAGTAATGTGCGATCCGGATGGCTGGCGCCGCCGCGCGACAGCGCGAGCACTTCTCCCGTCAGCCGTTCCAGTGTGGCGTGACGGCTCGCGCCGAGGCCAGACTCGGTGCTGGAGAGCAACGCTTCCAGATAGGCGCCGTAGAGCGCGCGCGGCACGAAGCTGTGAGGTGCCACGCATGGATCGGCCCAGCGGCAATAGTCGAGAAAGTCATTCGGCGCTTCAGGCAGCGCGCTCATGTTGCCGGCCGGCACGTTCAGGAGGTGCCCCGGGCTGCGCGTGCCGTAAGCGAGCCCGCGCGCCACGCGTCCCGATTTGTTGACCAGCACGATGCGCAGCGGCGTGCGCGTCTGTCGCATCAACTGCACGGCGGTCATCGCACCGCTAAAGCCGGCGCCAATGATGACGATGGTGTAAGGCCGCATGAGATGAGGCGGTGTCGTCATTGAGAGAGATATCGGATGCACTTTGCCAGAGTGCTAATTTGAACACTCATCGTCAAAGTCAAAGCGCGGAACAAAGTATTCTTTGGTGTCCATTTCATCTCATTGACCAGACCGGTGCATGGCCTGCGCAAGTACAGGGAGCAACGGTATCGAGCGGTATCGGCGGAGCCCGGACGTCCCGGCTGGAAACGGCCCTTAGACTCGGTCCACGCAGTGTTGAGCGGGTACCCGAGACCCGGATGCAAGGGCGGAATAGAGCGCGTTTTGGCAACCAGTTCGGCCCTTTGGCCGCAAAGTCGGCCGATACAATGAGCGCGGTAAGAAGTGGGTCAATTCTGTGAGTGGAAATCTTAATGGACATGAACGCGAGGCCGGAAATCATCGAAGCCGGCAAGCTGATCGTAGTGCTGGGCATGCACCGGAGCGGAACGAGCGCGACGACGCGAGCCCTGATGGCATTGGGAGCAGATCTGGGCGAACGGCTGCTGAAGCCCCTCGCCGGCGTCAACGACAAAGGATTTTTTGAAGACGTCGATATTCTGACGATCAACATCGAATTGCTGGCTGCCGCTGGCGTCGATTGGCATACCGTCGGCAGCGTCGATCTTTCGCGAATCGACCCACTGAAGTTCGACCAGTTGCGGCTAAGGGCGGTGAGCGCGGTGCGCGCGAAGTGCAAGGGACGCATTTTCGCATTGAAGGATCCGCGGCTGTCCCGTCTGATGCCGTTCTGGGAGCCGGTATTCGAGAGCGCGGGCGTGGATGTCCGGTATGTGATCGCGGTGCGCAACCCGATCAGCGTTGCGCAGTCTTTGGCGAAACGCGATCGCTTCGGCGAGGAAAAGTCCTACCTGCTGTGGCTCGCGCATGTGGTTCCCGCCCTTACCAGCACGCGCGGCAAAGTGCGGACACTGGTCGACTACGATCGCCTGCTCGACGACCCGAAGAATCAGTTGCGACGCATGGCGTCTCAATTGGGGTTGTCGGTGGATGGCGAGCAGCTGGAAACCTTCGGCTCGGATTTCGTCGACGAGGGGCTGCGGCATACACGATTCACCGTGCAGGACGTGAACGCAATCCGCTCTGCACCATCGGCCGTCAAACGCCTTTTCGCTGAACTGGATGAAGCGTGCCGGACGGGCGAGCAGGCGGACGGCTTCGAGGCATGTGTCGAGGCCGGCGAGCATTTCCTTGCCGATCTCGATCCTTTGCTGCGCTATGAAGTGCGGGTGCAACGATTCGCCGAACAGCAGAATGCCGCAATCAAGCTGCGGGATCAGCAGATTACGGCATTGGTCGATCTCGTGTCGAAACGCGACCAGCGCATCGTCGAACTGGAACAGGAAGCGGCCAGCGGGCGAAATCATCCGCTGGTGCAGCAACCGAAGCCAGCCGCTTCGAACGTTCGTGTTGCATCGTTGAGCGGAATCGTGCCCGCGGCACCCGGCGGCGCGCCGGCCGCAGTGGCATCGGCGGTAGCCGCGTCAAAAGCGAGCGAACGGCGCCCCATCTTCTCGTTCATTGTCGATGCAGATCCGAAATTCGCCTACGAGGGTTACCATCTCGCGCGTTCGCTGATCGAGCATAGCTGCGACCGCGCATCGGACGTCCACGTGCAGTTCACACCGGAGGTGGGAAAAGAGATTCGCCGCCTGTTCGGCGACCTCGGATGCACGTTGCACGAGATCCAGCGCTTTGGCGATGGGCGCTACTGCAACAAGCTTGCGCAGTTGGGCAACCTGCATGATTTCGACTGCACGCATGCCGTGCTGCTCGATACCGACATGATCGCGGTAGACGACCTGCGTCCTCACCTGAAAGACGATGCGCTGACCGCGAAGATGGTCGACTTCCCCAATCCTCCCGTTGAGGTGCTCGCGGAAATCGCGCAACTGGCCGGTCTTCAGGTACTGCCGATGCTCGTGCCTGCCGACGGTAGCAACCAGCAAACTTACCTCGCCAATTGCAACGGCGGTTTCTACGGCATTCCGAAGGCGCTGATGCGCCGTGTCGATGACGAATGGCGCAAATGGGCGCTGTGGCTGCTCGATCACATCGAGCCGCTCGCGAAGTGCGGCAAGGCCCATCACGTCGATCAGGTCGCCATGTGGCTGGCGAAGTGGCTGGGAAACATCCCTTTTCGTGCGGCGCCCGCCAACGTCAACTACTTCCTGCATTTCGACGGAATGCACCAGTATTTCGACGACAGCGCCGGCATCGCGCTGCTGCACTACCACGACGCGAGCCTGAACGTCGTGGGCAAGATCGAGCCCAAGGCGCAACTGGACGAGCGCGCCCGCGCCGCCGTCGCGAAGGCGAACGATCAGATCGGCCGCGGATTCGAGAACACGACGTTCTGGAACTTCCGTTATTCGCGCTTTCCCGAACGCGGGTCCGGCGTCGGATCGCGCGGGGAAAACATGCTGTACAAGCGGGAGTTGCTGGTGCAGAACGGGATCGAGAGCCGCCCGAGCGTGCTGGATGTCGGCTGCGGCGACCTGGAAATGCTCAAGGAGCTGACAATCCAGAACTATCTGGGGATCGATTCGTCACGCGAAGCCCTGCAGCTTGGGCGACGGACGAGGCCGGACTGGGAGTTCATCCATACGGACGACCTGGCGAGCCGAAAGCCCGCGGCCCGCGACATGGTGCTGTGCTTTGAGGTCCTGATTCATCAGCCGACGGAAGAGGCGTACCGGAAACTGGTCGAGTTCCTTGCCGGGTCCACGAGCGGGACGCTGCTGGTGTCCGGGTACGAAGAAGACTACCGGGGACGCAAGTCGAACTCGATGGTGCACTTTTACGAGCCACTGTCCGCTTCGCTGAAAAAAACGGGCAAATTCTCATCGATTCGCCCAATCGGCGCGCATTCCGATGTCGTCGTGCTTCGCTGCGACGTTTGAGATTCGATCGAATATGATTACGACCATCATCCTGAACTGGAACCGGGCTGCGCTGCTGCAGCGGGCTGTCGACAGCTATCTGGCGACGGCGGGCGCCGATCGTGAACTGTTCGTCGTCGACAACGGAAGCAGCGACGGGTCGCGTGAGTATCTGCAGGCGCTCGAGCGGAATCGACCGGAAGTCAAGGTTATCTGCCTCGATAGCAACGAAGGCGGCATGGCATACAACCGCGCAATCGAGCAGGCGCGCGGCGAGTTGATCCATTTGAGCGAGAACGACCAGATATTCTTGCCGGGCTGGTTCGAGCACGTGCAGGAATCGTTCGCCTGCTTTCCGAAGCTGGGACAGCTCTCGCTGATTCACGACATGCCGACGGATGACGAGGCAGCGGGGCCACAAGGCGCGGATCTGGCGTTTTCGAATGGCAAGATTCTTTATCAGGCTCATCACAATGTGCTGACGTCGTCGATTCTCCGCGGCGAAATATTCCGGCAGCACGGCGTGCGGCTCTCGAATATCGAGCGCGGCGCCTTCAAGTTTCCCAACGACGTGAAGCTGTCTGCCGATGTTCGTGCCGCCGGTTTCGGCGTTGCATTTTCAGACCGGTACTACGTTCGCAACGTCGGACATGAAACCGAGGAAATGGAGCAAAACCCGGCTTATTACGAGGAGAACTACGCGAGCAAGCCGTGGCTGGGGATTGCGGGCATGCGAACCAAAATGGCCCAGCAAAAAGCCATGCCTCGGCCGCAGCGCGCATCGTTCAGCCTGCGCGACCGGCATGCCGTTCCGGAAAAGACGCCTCATTCGGTCAAGGGTATTCCGGCAAGAATCTGGTCACGCTTCGACGACTACACGGCTGAAACCGAGGTGGTCGATTTCCTGCATGCGCTGGTGCGGCTGGTGAAGCCTGTGCACGTGCTGGAAACGGGAACGTGGATTGGCTTGTCCGCGAGCGCCATCGCGATGGCGCAACGGGCGAACGGGTTCGGCCGCCTCACCACGCTCGAAATCAATGCGGATGTGCATGCCACTGCCCAGCGCAATTTCAGGCACTACGGCGTCGACCAGATCGTCGACGCACACCTCGGTTGCAGCCTCGAACACACGCCGGAACACAAGATCGACATGCTGATTCTGGACGCGGACCCGGCGCAGCGGGCGGCCGAGTTTGCGCGCTTCAGGCCGATGTTGAATCCGGGCTCATTCGTGGTCTTGCGCGATACGGCGGAATCGCACGGGTCGGGCATCGGCGCCGTCGGGCATCTGATCGGCTCGGGCGAACTCGTTGCCGCGATCAACTTTCCCACCCCGCGCGGGCTGTTCGTCGGCATGCTGCGAGGCTAGCCGAACCCGCCCCGGCATCGGCACATAGTTGAATTGTGCCGGTTTGCCCATCCTGTTCCATCGATTGCAGCCAGGCCGCTGCCGCCAGAATGCTCTTGACGTGCAGCCTGGCACGCACCTGAACATTTTGCTGCTCCAACATCGTTTCCGCTGGAAGTCCACACCCATGAGCGAATTGAATCTTGCCGACTTGAGCAATGAACCGGTCGCGGCGCGCCTCGCGCATGCCAAGGCTCTCTGCAATGCGGAACGCTTCGACGAGGCCGACGAACTGTGCCGTATGGTATTGACGGTGGAGCCGTCGAACTCGATCGCGCTGTATCAGCGAGGCCTGATCGCGTATCGCCGCGGCCAATACGAATTCGCTGCTGAGCATATGATGGACGCGATCAGCAACGATCCCCAACCGGATTACTACTTCACGCTCGGCAACGTGATGGCTGCGCATAACCGATCTCAGGCCGCGGCCGAATGTTTCCGGATCGCCGCGCAGTTGCGGCCGGATCACGCGGATACCTACAACAATCTTGGCACCGCGCAGCGTGCGTTGAAGCAATATCGCGACGCGGTCGATTCGTTTTGCCGGGTTCTGGAACTGCAGCCGGAAAATGGTCGGGCGTACAACAATCTCGCCAACACGCTGCTGGAAATGAACGAATTGCCCGCCGCGCTGGAAGCATGGCAATTGGCCCAGTCGCTGGCGCCGGGCTTCTCCGAACCGCACAGCAACCGCTTGTTCGCTCTGCACTACAGCGACACGACCACCCCGCGCCAGTATCTGGAAGAGGTGAAGCGCTTTTCGGATCTGGCCGCAAACACGATCCAGCCGTTCAAGAGCTGGCTGGTGGGAACGGCGCCGCGTACTGACAGGCCGTTGCGGGTCGGCATCGTGTCGGGCGACCTTCGCGCGCATCCCGTCGGCTATTTCCTCGAAAGCGTCGTGCGCAATCTCGATGCTCGACGCGTCGAGCTGATCGCCTATTCGAGCTACCGGCTCGAAGATGAGCTGACCGCGCGTCTGAAGCCCTGCTTCGCGGAATGGCACGATATTTCCGGGTTGAGCGAAATCGCCGCGGCACAGCAGATCCGCAGCGACCGGATCGACGTGCTAATCGACGCATCCGGTCACACGACGTATAACCGTCTGATGGTATTCGCATGGAAGCCCGCCCCGATCCAGGTTAGCTGGCCGGGCTACTTCGCCAGCACTGGGTTGGAAGCGATCGACTACGTGCTGGGCGACGGGTACACATTGCCCGAGAACGAAGCATCGCATTTCGTCGAGAAGCCGTGGCGGTTGCCAGAGAGCTACTTGTGCTTCACGCCGCCGGTATCGTCCATCGAAGTGGCGCCGCTGCCGCTCAAGCAAAATGGCCATGTGACGTTCGGCTACTTCGGTTTGCTGACGAAAGTGACCGACGCCGTGGTGGCGACGTGGGCCGCGATCCTGCAGAGCGTACCCGGCGCAAAACTGTTCCTGAAGTCGGGGCAACTCGACATCGAAGATGTGCGCGCGTCGACGCTCGCCCGTTTCGCCACATGCGGGATCAGCGCGGACCGGATGATTCTGGAAGGTTTCTCGGCTCGCGAGGCATATCTGCAGGCGTTCAACCGTGTCGATATCTCGCTCAGTCCATTTCCGTATCCGTCGGGCACGACGGCAGCGGAAAGCCTCTGGATGGGCGTGCCGGTGCTGGGCCTGAAAGGGGAACGCTTTGTGTCGCATATCGTGGAAAGCGTCGTGCATACAGCGGGGCTCGGCGAAGCCTGGATCGCGAACGATCGTGTTGACTATATCGACCGTGCTATCGCACACGCTGCGGATGCGCAGACACTGGGCGCATTGCGCGCGGGCTTACGTACCCAGTTGCTGGCATCGCCGCTGTGCAACGCGCAACGCTTCGCCCGTCACCTCGAAGATGCATTGCACGGAATGTGGTACGACTATCTGGCCAAGCGCCTGCTGACGAAACGCGAGGTATGAGCAACATGAGCGAAGTGGCCCAGACAAACGACGATTCGCAACTGCTGAACCAGGCACTCGAATATCACCGCGCAGGCGAACTCGACGCTGCTCGCAGGATGTACGGGCAGCTGTTAAGCCGTAATCCGGAGCAGGCGGATGCGCTTCACTTTCTCGGTCTACTCGAATGCCAGCTGAGGCGGCACGACGTGGGCGTGCCGCTGCTCGAGCGGTCTCTCGGGAAACAGTCGAATGCCACATACTGCAATAACTTCGGCAACGTGTTGCTCGATCTCGGGCGACTGGACGAAGCGATCGACAGCTACAGGAGAGCAATCGGTCTGAAAGCCGACTACGCCGAGGCTCATAACAATCTCGGCAACGCATTGCGCCAGGCAAGGCAGTTCGATGCCGCGTTTCGGGCATGTGCTGAAGCGATTCGTCTACAGCCCCGTTACGTCGAGGCATTCAATAATCTCGGTAACGCGCTGCACGAGATGGGCGAACTAGACGACGCCGTCGCGAGCTACTGCAAGGCCATCGAACTGAAACCGGACTACGCGCTCGCGTATAGCAATCTCGCGAGCATCCTGCGCGAGCAGGACAAGAAGGATCTGGCAATCGAGTGTTATCGTAAGGCTCTCGATCTACAGCCCGATCTATGGAGCGCGCACCGCAACCTGTGTCTGCTGTTGCGCGAGAAGCGGGAATGGGAAGGCATGCTCGAGGCCTGCCGCAAGGTCATCGCAGTCGATCCCCGGAACGCTTCGGCATACCGGGAACTGGGCGTTGGGTACTTCTTCCTTGGGCAACGCGAAGCGGCGATGCTTAGTTTTCGTCACGCGCTGGATATCGATCCGACGGATGATGTGACCTGGCACGGGTTGGCCATCGTGTTACGCGATGACGATCAGCTCGACGAGGCTTTGGATGCGGTGCACAAGGCGCTATCGTTCGGCGAGAAAACGGGAGCCAAATACCTCACCCTCGGTGACATCATGAATGCGCGGGGCGCGACGGACGAGGCCCTGGACGTCATCCTGAAAGCCCTGGAGCTCGGCAGTGAGCCGGTGCAAAGCTACAATCGCCTGCTGTTCGCGATGCCGGGTTCGCCGCGCTATTCGCCGGCACAGGTGTACGAACACGCAGTCCGTTTTGGAAAGATCGCGGTCGCCGGCGTCAAGCCGTTCGAACACGTCAGATCCCGGAACGTCGAGCGGCCATTGCGCGTGGGCTTTGTTTCGGGTGACTTCGGACAGCATCCCGTCGGCATTTTTCTCGAGAGCATTCTCGGGCATCTGGATCGCACACGTATAGAACCCATCGCATATGTGACCTTCCACAAGAATGACCAGATCACCGAACGATTGAAGCCGAATTTTTCCGCCTGGTATTCGATCGAGCAGATGCCCACCGAGGCGGCAGCCCGAAAGATCTATGAGGATGAAATCGATATTCTCGTTGACCTGTCCGGACATACCGCCTATACCGGGCTGCCCATCTTCGCGTGGAAGCCGGCGCCGCTGCAGGTCAGCTGGCTGGGTTTTTTTGCAACAACGGGCTGCGCGTTCATCGACTACTTCATCGGTGACCCCTACACGCTGCCGGAGAGCGAGGAACAGTATTTTGTCGAGAAACCATGGCGCCTGCCCGACAGCTACCTGTGTTTCACGCCGCCGGAGGGCGCACCGGATGTCGGACCATTGCCGGCCCGGCAAAACGGCTTCGTGACTTTCGGTTACTTCGGCAAGCTTGGGAAGGTGAAGGATGATGTGGTCAGGGTATGGTCCGAGCTGCTGCACCGGGTGCCTGACTCCAAACTGTTTCTGAAGGCGATCGGGCTTTGGGCCGACTACTCGCGTCACGAGACAATCAAGCGTTTTGCCGAGCATGGGATTAGTGCTGATCGACTCGTTCTGGAGGGTGAGTCGGCTCGTGCCGTTTATCTGGAGGCATACAACAGGGTCGATGTCATTCTCAGCCCATTTCCGTATCCTGGCGGAACGACGACCGCCGAAGCCCTGTGGATGGGCGCCCCCGTTCTCTGCCTGAAGGGTGACCGCTTTCTTTCGCATATCTGCGAAAGCCTGGTGCACTCGGCAGGCCTGGGAGATTGGGTCGCGGAAAGCGAGGAAGACTATCTCGGTAAAGCGATCGGCTACGGCGCCGATCTCGAGCGGCTCATGGCGCTACGCGCGGGCATGCGCGAACAGGTGCGTGTGTCGCCGATGTGTGATGCGCCGCGTTTCGCGCGCAATCTTGTCGACGCCTTTCATCAGATGTGGTCGAAACATCTGGCTGCGCTGTAATCGGCCGGACAATCCATGTCCCTGGAGCAGCTCGTCGATGGCACGGGTGCGAGCGATGGCCAGAGGTGGCTCCGGAAATTCGGACAGTTCATTGAGTGGAAAAGCTGGGGCGTGAGCCTGGCATAATGCCGGCAAAGGAACCAGAAGATGACGAAACGAAACCGACGGACACACTCACCGGCATTCAAGGCAAAGGTGGCACTAGCGGCGCTCAAGGGCGACAAGACGCTGGCAGAGTTGGCCCAGCAATTTGATGTCCATCCGAACCAGATCACGGACTGGAAGAAGCAGTTGCAGGAGCGGGTTGCCGATGTGTTCGACGCGGGCAACGCGACCCCAGCTGCACCGCCAATCGACGTGAAGGTGTTGCACGCGAAGATCGGACAGTTGACGTTGGAGAATGATTTTTTAGAAAGCGCGCTCAGCAAGGCGGGACTGCTGGACGTAAAGCGATGATCGATCGTGATCACGCCCTGCCGGCGGCGCAGCAGGCCCGGCTGTTAGGCATAAGCCGCTCGAGTGCCTATTATCAGCCGCGTGGGGTCAGCGAAGCGGATCTGAAATTGATGCGTCGGATTGACGAGCTTCACCTCGAGCATCCATTTGCCGGGGCGCGAATGTTGGCACGTCTACTGCGTCGCGAAGGTATCACAGTCGGACGCAGGCACGTCGGCACCTTGATGAAGCGCATGGGCGTCGAGGCGTTGTATTGCAAGCCAAATACGAGCCGCAAGCATGCAGCCCACAGGATCTGGCCGTACCTGCTGCGCAACCGGAAAATCGATCGGGCCAATCAGGTCTGGGCGCTCGATACGAGCTATATCCCGATGGCGCGGGGCTTCGTCTATCTGACGGCCGTCGTGGACTGGGCGAGCCGCCGGGTGTTGGCGCACCGGGTGGCGATCACGCTGGAGAGCTGCCATGCTGTCGAGGCGCTGGAGGAAGCATTTGCGAAATACGGGCTGCCTGAGATCGTCAACACGGATCAAGGAAGCCAGTTCACTGCAGCCGAATTCACCGACGCGGTTCTCGGCCGGAAGGTTCTCCTGTCGATGGACGGAAAAGGTGCCTGGCGTGACAACGTGTTCGTCGAACGGGTGTGGCGCAGCGTCAAATATGAAGAGGTTTATTTGAAAGCGTACGACTCGGTGGGTCACGCGCGTCGCTCAATCGGCAATTACCTGAACTGGTATAACCAGAATCGACCTCATTCGAGGCTAGCCGATCAGACGCCAGATGAAGCATACTTCGCCACGCTGCCAGCGATAAAATCGGCAGCTTGATTCCCCCAACAATTCCACTTAAAAATCTCGGAACCCTGTCCGAACAAGCGGCGCCACCTCTGCCCGCTTCTTTGCTAAAGCTACGTACAGAGGGGATCAGGAAGAACACGCATGGCGCAAGGTTGTTGGGCAGCGTGTCTCTGCCCACCTTGCTGCGAGGTGTTGAACGGCGAGCGGGAAGTTTACATTTTACCCGGAAAACGCATCGATTCCCGGGCTGTCATGATGCTTCGATCGTTACTTGTTCGACGCCAGCGTACCCGCGCTATCCTTGCCGCCAAACAGCTGCGTCAGATACTGCGTGTTGTTTGCCATCTGGGACATCAGCGTATTGAGTGCGCTGAATTTCGCGTTGTATTGCGCAGTCAGCGTGTCCTGGTAATTGGTCAAGTTGGTGGACTGGTCCTGAAGGTTCGAGATGTCCGTGTTCAGCATGCTGGTGCGCTGATCGATAATGCCGCTCGTCTGGGTGTACGAGGACATGAAGGTGTCCAGCTTTGCGCCAATCCCGTTGACCTGGTTGAAGATGGCGGATACGGCCGAGCTGTTCGAGTTCAGCGCAGTTTGCAATTTGGTGCTGTCCACCGAGATCGTGCCATCCGGCTGAAGATCGAGACCGATAGCGGAGAGGCTATAAACCGTACCGTCGCCGCCCTTGATCCCGCCGCTGACCAGTGCCGCGAGGCCGTTCGTAATGCCGTTGGTCATTGCGTCGCCAAGCAGGGGACCAGCCGTCGAGCTGCTCGAATTGAACGATGACAGGCCCGACGCGGTTGTCACATAGCTGTTGTATGCAGTGACAAACTTGTTGATCGCGGTAGCGGACGCCGCAGTATTCACCGAAACAGACAAGTTCTGCGTGACCGGCGAGGTCGCCGATGCACCCGTGACTCCGGAAATGTCCAAGGTGACGCCCGTCAGCGCATTGGTGATCGTGTTGGTCGAACTGGTGATCGGAATATTGTTGATGCTGAGACTTGCGTCGACGCCATCGGTCGCGGTCATGCCCCCGCTCGTATAAAGCGCAGCGTTGGTGCCCGCGGTGAGACTGGTAACGCTGATGCCGGTGTTTGCGCCCGTCTGCGTTGATGTCAAGGATAGGTATTGATTCGTACCCGATGTAATGACGGTCGCCGTCACGCCGGGATTAGTCGATGCATTGTTGATGGCCGAGGCCAGCGACGACAACGATTCGTTCCCCGCAACATCGATGGTCATCGACCCAGTGGCGCCGACCTTGATTTGCAGCTTGTCACCCGACAGCGGCGCGGTGATCGCACCCGAAATCGCGGTGCTGGTCGTTGCGAGTTGAGAGATGCTGACCGAATAATTGCCGGCGACGGCATTCTTCGTTGTGGTGGCCGTGATGCCCGAGCCCGATGTCGTCGCCTGCATTTGTGCCAGCGCCGAACCATCGAGAAATCCAGACAATGCGTCGTCAAGCGAAGAGAGAGCCGACTTGATTTTCCCAATCGCGGAAAGCTCGGTGTTGTCAGATGACAACTGATTGGAGATTGAGGTAGCCTGTCCGGCGGTCTTTGCGGTGACCAGCGCCTGCACGAGCGAGTTGACGTCCATCGACGAGTTGGTCGCGCCGCTGATGATCGACTGGGCGGCCTGCGCCAATTGAGACGACAGGTCTGAGGCGGACGTGCTGGTCGTGCTGGTGGTTGTTGCAGTCATGCCGGAATCTCCGTGCGAGGGCCTTGGGGCTTGGGCGGTCTATCCGTTGGAGCACAAACAGGAAGGCGGACCTTCCTGTCGGGTGGATCATCGTTTTCGTCGTAGCGGCAACCTTGCCGCTACGACTTCGGCGACATGCGCCAGGGCATGTCTCGCGCGGTTAGCTCAGGAGCTTGAGGATCTGTTGCGGCAGCGAGTTTGCTTGAGCAAGCACCGAGATACCGGCTTGCTGCAGCACTTGGGCCTTGCTCAGGTTTGCCGTTTCTTGCGCGAAGTCCGCATCGGTGATCTGCGAGCGGGCTGCGTCCATGTTGGTCGATTGCGTCTGCGTGCTGGTGACCGTCGCTTGCAGCGTGTTTTGCTTAGCGCCGAGCGTTGCCTGGAAGGAGTTGAGCTGTTGCAGCGCGTTGTCGATCGAGCCCATCGCTGCCTGAGCTGCAGCCGACGTCGAGATCACGAGGCCGTTCACTTGCAGGCCCGTCGTGTTGAACGTCGAGGCACCAAAGTCGACGCTGACGTATTGGCCGCTGAATGCGCCAACCTGGAAGTTCACTGCGCCAGCCGTGGACAGGATGTGCACACCGTTAAACGTGGTCTGCGAAGCAACGCGATCGATTTCCCCGAGGCGCGTATTCACTTCCGACTGCAGATCCGACAGCGCGCTCGAGTTCAGCGAGCCGTCGCCTGCTTCCACTGCCAGCTGGCGAATGCGTTGCAGGTTGTCAATCGTGCTGCTCAGCGCGCCGTTGGCCGTTTGAACCATCGAGATTGCGTTGTTCGCGTTCGCAATACCTTGATTCAGTGCGTTGATCGATGCAGTTTGTGACGTGGCGATTGCGTTGCCCGCGGCGTCGTCAGCTGCAGTGTTGATACGCTTGCCCGACGACAGGCGATTGATAGCCTGCGACAGCGCGCTCTGCGAACCAGACAGGTTCGCTTGCGCGGTCAGCGACATGATGTTGGTGTTGATGTTCAGCATTTTTTGCGTCCTCGTTTGCTTAGCGCCTGGAGATTACTGACTATGGCTACCGGCGTCGCGCTGCATTCCGCGAGTGGCACTGGCCGCCTTTCTTGGATGACGGCGGGCGAAAAAAAAACTTTAGGGGACAGGCAACGTTTGCGAGAAGAAGGGCTGCCGATATGGCAGGAACAATGGGCGCGGCAAATGTTGTGGTCGACTGCGCAAGTCTGTTGCGAAGGCACATGCAGTTTTTCTCGAAACCTGTAGGGAGATTATTGAATCGCAGAACGACGATGTTTCTGCCGTGCATGAGATAGCTCGGCCGAGATCGCGATGCGGCGCTCGCATCGCTCGATCAAGGATGCGGACGGAGATTTCGTGTTGGACGATTTGCGCAGGCAGCGCGCGAAACTGTTCAGGCTCAGCTCATTGAGCCGCTAGGTTCGCAAGCCTGACCATCTACTATGTTTATCACTGATGCCGCTGGGGTATCGAGAGGGGATTCTCGACGACTGTCGAAGCGTGATAGATGATTGACCGCGAAGATGGGTCTATAGCTTCCCGATGGTGTGGTACTGGCTGACTGACTCGATCCGCTGCCGTGCCTGTGCGTTTTCCTGGACCAGCGTATCGAGGCCGACGCGCACGGTTTCATTGATCTGCTCGTCCAGCGCCTGGATATCGCGGATCAAGGCGAGCGCATGTAATGGTTGTTCCCCTTTCAGCGACATCAGCAGCGGCGAGCGCTCTGACGCGAGCGCCTCGGCGCGCAGCCAGTCGCTTCGCCGAACGGCATCATGAATTTCGTGTGTCAACTTCACTGCACGAGTGAGCGTTTCGGTCGTCATGTTGGATTCTTGCAAATGCGGTATCGGACGTTCAAGGCAGTTGCGCAAAGCTTGCCGCTACCGTCAAACGCTTGGCCGGCTGGTCTCGTCGACATCGAGCTTGCTGTCTGGCAGCGTGCGGCGCTCTCGTGTCTCATCGTTGCGAACACCATCGCGTAATTTCGGGACAATTTCGGACCGCAATGACCTCCTCGTCATAGTTGACGGCGCGGCGCGAGCAAACTTTAGGCGATGTGCGGTGTAGGATGCATGCATTGCCGATAGTGCGCGGTGACGGGCCGCTAACCGTTATCGGGCACTTCCGGCCGATTTTTCTTGCGTGCTGGGCTGGAACTCGTGTGCTAACGCTGGTCCCGCGCGGTCCTAAACGGGCAAATGTCTCGCGAGAGACAAGAAGATATGGCCCGCAAGGTCTTTTCCTGATATCATAGCCATCTGATTGGGATTTTTGCTTGGTTCATTGCTGTAGTTTTATACAGTTGATGGCGCGGCTTAGCGGCTGGCTAACGCGATAAGGTGCGCTCTGCCGCGAACCCATGTTTCTCTTTTCCGGCCTCCGTGGCCGCTTTGCCTCTCGTTTCAGTAGTGTTTTGCCAGAATCTGGAACGACCGGAGGGCCGGCGTGTGAGTGGGGTAACCGCCACGCCATTAACTATATCAAGCGTTTTTAGGAATTACATGACGACGATTCTTCTGAAGGAAAACGAGCCGTTCGAAGTGGCAATTCGCCGCTTCCGCCGCGCGATCGAAAAGAATGGCCTGATCGCAGAACTGCGTGAGCGCCAGTCCTACGAAAAGCCGACGACGGCCCGCAAGCGCAAGAAGGCAGCTGCAGTGAAGCGCCTGCACAAGCGCCTGCGCAGCCAGATGCTGCCGAAGAAGCTGCATTAAGCAAGCTTCCCGGCACGCGAAAGCACGCCAACGGCGGTGTGTGCTTCGAAAGAAGCCACACCGCCGTTTTTCGTTTTGCGTTTTTGTTGTGAGAACGGGGGTGCCCTGGACTTGCACGCCGCCTGTTCGGATGAGATTAGAGGCTTATGCCGCCGTTCGGACGCGCTCGTCGGAAAGGCGAAACTGACGCGCAATCGAGCGCAGCCGGTCGCACCATTCCCATGTGCCGAAGACGTCGTGGACGTTCTGCAGGCAACTCAGCAGGTCGACGGTGACGGGATCATAGATGTTCAGGTGCGAGCGCAGCAGTGCCTTCTTCAGCGCGGCAACGCCAATATCCATGTAAATCGGCATTTCCGATGGTGTTTTGCCGATGTAGCGCACAGGAATGCCTTCCATCGCCGTCATGTAGTCGCGTGGATGGATGAAATTGCCGATGGGACAACCGCCGCAATAGCCACGGTATGCGCCGCCGCCACGCGGCAGCAGCGCCGCGCGGCCCTGGCCGAACAGATGATCGACCGCCCGGTCAAAAATTTCCTGATGCGTCAGGAAGCTATGGTTTTTCATGTTGGTCTCCCGCGTTCTGCGCAGCGGTTATCCGATTCTGGTGCGTTTCTGATGCGTTTCTGGTGGAACGACTGACAGTATGCTTCGACGCATTTGTCAACGAAGCCGCGACCAGAGCCGCATTTCCCGTCCAATTCGCGGCTTGACGCGTGAACCCTGCATCCTCCCGTCCACGCGCTGCCCGGAAGACTCCCCGTCCAATGGGCGCATCGAAGGGCTCCGCCTACATTGGTTATAACGACCTGGCGTCCCGAAAAGTTAGCTGTTGTGTGCGCTAGCGCTCAGTTCGGCAGGCGATGGCCGTTGCCACAGCAGCGAATTCGTGCTGAACGCCTTACTGGAAGCGGCACTGTGCACAGCGCGCGTTAGCAGCCCGCAGGCGCGAGCAGGGGCGCCACGGGGCCAGGTGTTGCGAGCGTGCGACACCGCAGGATCGCATCATTTCGAACCTTTCCTGCGGCTTTTCGGGGCGAGCGACGCACACCGCGCGTAGCAGGAGCAATCGACCTGATGGTCGTTGACCATGCCGACCGCCTGCATGAACGCGTAGCAGATGGTCGTGCCGACAAATTTGCAGCCGTAGCCCTTGAGCGCCTTGCTGAGCGCATCCGATATTTCAGTCGACGCGGGCGCGTGCTTGTACGTCGTCCACGCGTTCTGGACGGGCGTGTTATCGACGAACGACCACACGAAATCCGCCAGCGAACCGTGCTCCGACTGGATCTGCCTCACGGCTTTGGCATTGGTCACCACCGACTCGATCTTCCCGCGATGACGCACAATCCCTTCGTCGAGCACGAGCGCGTCGATCTTTTGCGCTGAGTACCGGGCGACCTTGTCGATATCGAAATTGGAGAACGCGCGCCGGTAGCCCTGGCGCTTGTTCAGGATCGTCGACCACGACAGCCCCGCTTGTGCGCCTTCCAGTACGAGCATTTCGAACAGATGCGCGTCATCGCGGGACGGGACGCCCCACTCGGTGTCGTGATAGTGTGCGAGCGCTTCGCTCGTCGCCCAGTTGCATCGTTGCTCAGCCACGTTCAGGCTCCTGCATGGTTGGTTGATCGCCCGCCGATCGGGCCACGCCAGCATAGCGGAACGAAGTGCAGCCGCAACCTGGCCGTTCGGCCGATTGTCGCGCGCGGGCAGACCTGCCACGCTATGCAGTAACACATCAATGAACACATCAATGAGCATATCGATGAACCAGGACCACTATCTGATCGGTGTCGACGGCGGCGGTACGGGCACGCGCGTCGTGCTGGCAACCGCGCAAGGACGCGAACTCGCGCAGGGAACGGCGGGGCCGTCGGGCCTCGGCCTGGGTGTCGAGCGCGCGTGGCAGGCGATCCTCGCCGCGAGCGCGCAGGCGTGCGAACGAGCCGGCGTCGCGGCGGACTGGACGCGCGTCGTGTTCGGGTGCGGCCTCGCGGGCGTGAACAACCGCGAATGGCTGGCGGCGTTTCGTGCGAAGGCGCCGGCGCTCGCCGGTCTCGCGATCGAAAGCGACGCCTATTCGACGCTGTTAGGCGCACACGGCGGCGAGCCTGGCGTGATCGTCGCGCTCGGCACGGGCAGCGTGGGGGCCGTGCTCGATCGCAATGGCGAGAGCCGCATGGTGAGCGGCTACGGCTACCCGTCCGCCGATGAAGCAAGCGGCGCCTGGCTCGGACTGCGAGCCATCGTGCACGCGCAACAGGCACTCGATGGCCGCGTGCCCGCCGACGATTTTTCGCAGGCGCTGATCGAACATGTCGGCGCAGTGGATCGCGACGGTTTGGTCGTGTGGTTGTGCGACGCGAACCAGACGGCCTATGCGAGCCTCGCGCCCGTGGTTGTTGCGAATCGCGCGCACCCGTTCGCGGTGCGGTTGCTGCAGGACGCCGGGCAGGAAATCGGCAAGATGATCGCCGCGCTCGATCCATCGGACAGTCTGCCCGTCGCCTTGTGCGGCGGCCTTGGGCAGCCATTGAGCGACTACGTGTCGGCACCGTATCGCGAGCGCTTGCGCGCGCCGCTTTCGGATTCGGCTCACGGCGCATTGCAGCTCGCGCGACGGGAGGCGCGGCGAATCGGCGGCGAGTGAGGGCGAGAGATTTGCGAGGGCCAGACCTGCCGGCGGCGCGCCTCGCGCGGACGTCGATCGCGGGGGACGGCGGGCGCTGCCTCAGGAGGCGATAAAATAGCCGTTTTCCGACGCCGCCCGTCAGCCTGCCCATGTACAAAGCCATCGCCAGCGATCTGGATGGAACGCTCCTGAATAGCGACCATCAGGTCGACCCCTTCACGATCAATACCATGCGTGCGCTCGAAGCGCTCGGCATCCCTATCGTGATCGCGACGGGGCGCCACTATAGCGACGTCGCCGGAATCCGCGATGTCCTTGGTATCCGGCCGTATCTGATCACCTCGAACGGCGCGCGCGTGCATTCGCCCGACGACGAAATGATCTTCGCCGACGACCTTCAGGCCACTGTCGTACAGCAAATCGTGAAGCCGGAGATTGCTGGCGAGCATGGACGGGTGATCGTCAATCTGTTCGCCGACAAGGAATGGCTGATCGACCGCGACGCGCCCGAACTGCTGCGTTACCACCAGGATTCCGGTTTCACCTACAACGTGACTGATCTGCAGCGGCACGACGGCGCCGACATCGCGAAAGCCCTGTACATCGGCGATCCGAAAGATCTCGCGGTGGTGGCGGCGAACCTGGAGCGCACGTTCGGCGACGCGCTGTATGTCACGTATTCACTGCCCGACTGTCTCGAGGTGATGACCGCGAACGTGTCGAAAGGGCGGGCTCTGCAGTTCGTGCTCGACCGGCTGAACGTTCCGGCCGCGAAGTGCGTCGCGTTCGGCGACAACATGAACGACATCGACATGCTGGAAACGGCGGGCCATCCGTTCATGATGAACAACGCGAATCCCGATCTGATCGCGCGACTGCCCAACGTGCCGCGCATCGGGAACAACTTCGAGGCGGGCGTCGCGCATCATCTGCGCAAACTGTTCGAACTCGACGACGAACTCACGGCGTAAATCCGACGCTGCTGAACAGATCTGGCGCGCCGCGTTCAGGCAGGCGCGCCACCGAAAGGCACCTTAGTCGTGCCAACCCCGATTATTTCCACTCCAGCGGTTGCCGTTGTTGTCATTCCAGCGGTTGTCGTGGTCGCGACGATCGCGGTTCCAGCGGTGGTTCCAACCGTAATCGCGGCGATAACCCTCGTAGCGGCGATCGCCCCAGTAGCGGTTTCCGTAGTACACCGGCTGCGGGGCGGGCGCGACGTACGTCGGAGCGGGCGCGCCAAGCGACAGGCCGATGCTCGTATGCGCCTGTGCGACACCGCATGCGCCAGCGGCGAGACCAGCTGCGACGAACATGTGAGTGACGATGCGCTTCATCTTGCTTCTCCTGTAATGCGGCGTGTTTGCCGTATAGGTTCAATCTACGCGTCGCGGGCTGACGGGACTGCGACAGGATGTTACGAAGTGAAAGCATGCAATGCGGGCGCGCAGCACGTGTGCGTCATCCGTTTTGCTCCACTGAGCGCAACGCATTGGGCAGCACGGCCGGCCTTGCATCACAGGGCGCAGCCGCCTGCTTTCCAATCGATTGAAATGTCCGCGCAATCGAAATGAATGTGGCCGTAAACCGGCCTTACATTTGAACCATCTATTAATGCGCGGCCTGGGCCGTGCAAAGCAAAACGGGGCGCCGCAGCGCCCCGTTTTCATTCAGACGGAATGAGGGCGATCACGCCGCCACGCGTTCGCGCTCCACTTCGGCGACTTGCCGGGCTTCGGCCGCCACGACGGGATACACGATCCCCGCGATCACCGCCCCGAGAACGGGCGCCACCCAGAAGAGCCACAACTGGTCGACAGCCGCGCCGCCGACGAACAGTGCCGGTCCTGTCGAACGAGCCGGACTCACTGACGTTCGTGACGGGAATCGAGATCAGGTGAATCAGCGTGAGGCACAGGCCGATCGCGATGGGCGCAAAGCCGGCGGGAGCGCGCCGGTCGGTGGCGCCGAGAATCACGAAGAGGAAAAACGCCGTCATTACCGTTTCGCAGACAAACGCCGCCGGCAACGCGTAGTGGTCCGGCGAGCGTTCGCCGTAACCGTTGCTCGCGAAACCGTTGGCAACCAGATGGAAATCGGGATTGCCCGATGCGATGACGGACAGCACATACGCGCCGAGCACGGCGCCAAGCACCTGCGCGACGACATACGGCAGAAGATCGCGTGCGGGGAAGCGCCCGGCAACGGTGAGGCCGACGCTCACGGCGGGGTTCAGATGGCAGCCGGAGACGTGCCCGATCGCATACGCCATGGTCAGGACGGTCAGGCCGAAGGCGAGCGAAACGCCGACAAAGCCAATGCCGAGGCCGTGCACCGGGCCGGCGAAGTTTGCCGCGAGCACGGCGCTGCCGCAGCCACCCAGCACGAGCCAGAAGGTGCCGAACAGCTCTGCCGCGAGGCGCTTGGAGAGGTTCATCGTGTGTAATCCTAAAAGTACTGAAAGTGCAGGAGACAAGGACGAGAGCGCACGCGCTACCCGGAACTTGGGAGCGCAAATTTTAAGCAACGTTGCCCAAACGGACTGTCAAGAATTGCATTCGCAAACGCTGAATTATTCCGTGATAAACGCGACTTCCTTTGAAGGTTTCAGCAATCTTTAATAAATACTCAGACGAAAACTTTTGATAGAACGGTATTCGTCTCCATTGCGAATTTCGTTAGCACCGGCTAATCTCCGTGCTAACCACTTTTAGAAAAAAGAGGGGAGCCCAAATGTCACAATACGCAGATCTCAAAGCGCAGATTGCCCGCTTGCAGGCCGAAGCGGAGGACGCGCGACGCAATGAAGTCGGCAATGTGATTGCCGAAATCCGCCAGAAAATCGCCGAATACGGACTGAGTGCGCACGATCTCGGTTTCGCCGAGGCCGCCCGCCGCGGACGCCCGCCCAAGAAGGCGCCGCTGCCCGCGAAGTATCAAGACCCGAAGTCCGGCAACACGTGGAGCGGCCGGGGAAAGCCGCCCAAGTGGATCGCCGGCAAGAACCGCGAGCGCTTTCTGATCGAGCAGGCATAATTAGGACAAACTGCGAAAGCCGGTTGAAGGTAATCCCGCGGAATGCGCCACCTTAAGATTCGCCTTTATTGAGTGGGGAGGCGTCTGAAGCGCCGGTCGCTTCCTCTAGGAACAGCGCATAGCGCGGCATTGACGTAAACGCTTGCATCGGCTGTCCGCTGTCTATGGCTACAATTGAAAAAGCCGCCCGAAGGGCGGCTTTTTAGTAGTAGAAGTCAAAATAGACGAATATGCGGGCACGCAAACGATTCAAGCGAACATTTTACGTGCCGTTCGCGGCATCGGCAGACTTGACCTGTCGCGATCAGCCCACCGCCACGCGGCGCAGCATCGGCCGGCGGGTTGCTTCGAGAAGCGCCGTATAGCTGTCTACATAATTCTGCGCCATGATCTTCGAGCTGAAGCGGCGCTCGAACTGCGAGCGGATTTCGCTGCGCGACAGTTCGTCGATACGCTGCAGCGCCGCCACGGCACCTTGCACGTCCTCGCAGATAAAGCCCGTCACGCCGTGGTCGATCACTTCCGGCACCGAGCCGCGATTGAACGCGATCACCGGCGTGCCGCACGCCATCGACTCGATCATCACGAGGCCGAACGGCTCCGACCAGTCGATCGGGAACAGCAGCGCCTTCGCGCCCGACAGAAATTCGGGCTTCTGCGCCTCGTTGATCTCGCCGATGAACTCGACATGCGCCTGCGACAGCAGCGGCTCGATTTCCGCCTTGAAGTATTCCTGATCGGCCTTGTCCACCTTGGCGGCGATCTTCAGCGGCAGCCCGCTTTGCGCGGCGATCTTGATGGCCGTATCGACGCGCTTTTCCGGGCAGATGCGACCGAGGAACGCCAGATATTCGGGTTTCTTGTGGCTTTGCGGCGTCAGCAGCTGAGCGGGCAGGCCGTGGTAGATGGTGTTGAGCCAGTTGGCCTGCTGCAGCGGCAGGCGCTGCGAGTCCGAAATCGAGATCACGGGCGCGTCGGTGAACGTGTCGAACACCGGCTGCAGCTCCGGCAGGTCCAGACGGCCGTGCAGCGTCGTGACAAACGGCGTGTCCAGCGTCGAAAACAGCGGGAACGGCATGTAGTCGAGGTGGAAATGCAGCACGTCGAACTCATGCGCGACCTTGCGGACCCGTTCAAGCAACAGCATGTGCGGCGCGAGCGCGTCGCGGATGGTCGGGTCCAGACGCAGCGCGCGCGGCCACGCGGCTTCCAGCTTCGCGGACGTCACGGAATCGCCGCTCGCGAACAGCGTCACATCGTGACCCAAATCGACCAGCGCCTCGGTCAGATAAGACACGACGCGTTCTGTGCCGCCGTAGAGTTTCGGTGGAACAGCTTCATACAAAGGTGCGATTTGTGCGATTCGCATGCGTGATCTCCTTATGCAGAGGGCTTCGCGCTGCGGTGTCTGGCGTGTGGCCAAAACGCGGAAGCCTGGCGGACGGTTGGGCGCGGTGTGCCGCCGCCCTGGCAGGAAGCCCAATGGGGTTATCCCTAGGTGCCATTATCGGGATCGCACGCGGTAATTCGAGCTATTTTTCAAACACTTAACGTTGTTACAGCGCGAAACAAGCTGCGTAACAACTCCGCATATGGGGCGGGAAAGCTCAGACCTGCGGACATCCGGGCAACATCCGTCGCACTTTGGGCGGATCGGCGCAGCATGTTGCGCCCGCGATTCGTCTGACTAATAGTGTGCTGCCCAACAATCGATGCGAATTTCGCTTTCTTTTGAGTTGAATATGAGCGCATAATCCGCTTCCCAAACCTTTCACGCGTGTCCTCGCGTGTAATGGATCGGCGCGACGCCAGCGCACGCTGGTTCACAGTTGGCCGTATCCAATCCCTATCAAATCCCCCGCCCAAAGAATTTGTAGGAAAAAGTCCTACAGAAATTCTGGATTTTTCCGTCAACCAATTGGGGCGTGTGTCCGATTTTCGCCGGCTGCCTCTTTCGCGAAAATGCACGCTGACCATAAGCGTGCCGCTCGTGGTTTTTTAAACACGATCGAGCAAACGTTTTACGCAGGCCTGACCAGCCAGATTCAAAAATCGGGGGATTCAATGAGCACCCAAAGTGACATGCTCAATGAAATTAGGGAAGTGAACCTGTCTTATCTGCTGCTCGCGCAGCGTCTGTTGCGCGAAGACAAGCCGATGGGCATGTTCCGCATGGGCATCTCGGAGCAGCTCGCCGACGTGCTCGCCAACCTGTCGCTCGCGCAGACAGTGAAGCTGGCGGCGTCGAACCAGTTGCTGTGCCGCTTCCGCTTCGACGATCACCAGATCCTTTCGTCGCTCGCCGACAAGGGCAAATCGAGCGCCGTCGCCCAGGCGCATTCCGCCATTCTGATGGCCGGACAGCCAGTCGAGCAGATCGGCTGACGCTGGCGGCCGGCGCGTTGCGCGCCGCAAAGACGCACCCTACGCGCGTCGGCGACGGCGCTTGAATCGTTTTCCGTGCGGCTGCGCGTCAGCCGCACGGTGCGACAACGGACGCGGGAAGCGAGGCGGATGGCACAAAAAAGCGTGGTGCTCGAAGTCAAGGAAATCACCCTGGCGATTGAACTGATCGAACTCGGCGCGCGCCTGCAACTGCTCGAAGCGGAGACGACGCTCTCGCGCGACCGGCTGATCAAGCTGTACAAGGAAGTGAGGGGCGTCTCGCCGCCCAAGGGCATGCTGCCGTTCTCGACCGACTGGTTCATGACCTGGCAGCCGAACATCCATTCGTCGCTGTTCTACAACATCTACCGGTTCATGTCGGGCCTGGGCGGCTGCGAGACGATCCAGTCGACCGTCAAGTCGTACCGGCTGTATCTCGAGCACGTCCGGATGCACCAGGACGAGCCCGCTCTGAGCCTCACGCGCGCATGGACGCTGGTACGCTTCTTCGATTCCGGCATGCTGCAGATGACGTCCTGCACGCGTTGCCGCGGGCATTTTGTCGCACACGCGCATGATCCGCAGCACGGTTTCGTATGCGGCTTGTGCGCGCCGCCTTCGCGCGCCGGCAAGACGCGCAAGGCCGTCGACGCTCGCGCCGCGGCGCCCGCCGCACTGGGCGCCGCGCCCGCCCTGTTGAGCGCCGCGAGCGACGACCAGGCGCTGGACGCCCTGCCGGACAGCGCCGTCGCGCCTGTCTGAGCGCGTTGGCGGCCGCGCGCCGCACGGTCTTCGCGGCACGCGCGGGCGCCCTCTGGTTTACACCTCCCCGGATCGCCCCTCAATCCGCCAAAGTTTTCCGCCTGCATGCCGTAAACCTGAATAACGACGGTCTCCGTCGCTTTTCGTGAGGGCTCGGCAGTGCTGATTTTCGTGGGAACACTCGTTACGCTGTTGTCCGTCTTCGGCGGCTATGCGCTGGAGGGCGGCCATCTGGGCGCGCTCATGCAGCCCGTCGAAGTGCTGATGATCGCGGGCGCGGGTCTCGGTGCTTTCATCCTCGGCAACGGGATGAAGACGATCAAGGCTACGTTGCGCGTGATTCCGACGCTGTTCAAGGGCGCCAAGTACAACAAGGACGTCTACATGGAGCTGATGGCGCTCCTCTACGTCCTGCTGGCGAAGGCGCGCAAGGAGGGCACGCTCACGCTCGAAGCGGATATCGATGATCCGCAGAAAAGCCCGATCTTCACGCAATACCCGAAGATTCTCGCGGACCACCATATCGTCGAATTCCTGACGGACTATCTGCGCCTGATGGTCGGCGGCAACATGAATGCGTTCGAGATCGAAAGCCTGATGGACGAAGAGATCGAAACGCACCACGCGGAAGGCGAGGCGCCCGCTCACGCGCTGAGCAAGGTCGGCGACGCGATGCCCGCGTTCGGTATCGTCGCGGCCGTGATGGGCGTCGTGCACACAATGGCCTCGGCCGACAAGCCGCCCGCCGTGCTCGGCGAAATGATCGCGCAGGCGCTGGTGGGGACGTTCCTCGGCATTCTGCTGTCGTACGGTCTGATCGGGCCGCTCGCGAGCGTCGCCGAACAGCGCGTGACCGAGTCGACCAAGATGTTCCAGTGCATCAAGGTGACGATTCTCGCGAGCCTGAACGGCTACGCGCCCGCCATCGCCGTGGAATTCGGCCGCAAGGTGCTGTTCTCGACCGAGCGTCCGTCGTTCGCGGAACTGGAAGAGCACGTGCGCCGCGTGAAGGCCAAATAAGGAACGCGGGCGATGAGCAAGGACAAAGACCGCGCAATCGTTGTCAAGCGCGCCGCGCCGAAAAAGGGCGGCCACCACGGCGGCGCGTGGAAGCTCGCGTATGCGGACTTCATGACGGCGATGATGGCGTTCTTCCTGCTGATGTGGCTGCTGAGTTCGGCCTCCACGGTGCAGCTGAAAGGCATCGCCGACTACTTCAATCAGCCGCTGAAGATCACGCTGTGGGGCGGCGACCGCAGCGCCGTCGAATCCAGCCAGATCCCCGGCGGCGGCCGCGACATCTCGACCGACAAGGACGGCATCACGCGCCAGTCGGACGGATCGACCAATCGCGCCGAACACACCGCGATGCGCGCCGACGACCAGGCGCTGCAGCAGTTGCAGGGCGCGGTCGAGCGCCGCGAGCAGGTTCGCCTGCACGACCTGCAGGTCAAGCTGATGGCCGCGATCGAGGCGAACCCGGTGCTGCGCCAGTTCAAGCAGCAGATCCGCATCGACTCGACGCTGCAGGGCTTGCGCATCGAAATCGTCGATACGCAGAAGCGCCCGATGTTCGCCACCGCGCAGGCCATCGTGCAGCCGTACATGCATGACATCCTGCAGGCGATCGGCGCGACGCTGAACGACGTGCCGAACCGCATCGTCGTGCAGGGCCACACCGACGCCGTGCCATACGCAGGCGGCGAGAAGGGCTACAGCAACTGGGAACTGTCGGCGGACCGCGCGAACGCGTCGCGCCGCGAGCTGATCGCGGGCGGCATGGACGAAGCGAAAGTGCTGCGCGTGCTGGGTCTCGCATCGACGCAGAACCTGAACAAGGCCGATCCGCTCGATCCTGAAAACCGCCGGATCAGCATCATCGTGCTGAACAAGCGCTCGGAAGACGCGCTGATGCAGGACGATACGTCGTCGACCACGTTGTCGAACGACGCGGCAGGCGCCGGCAAGCCGCTGCTGCAGAAGATTTCCACGCCGCCGGGCGCGCAGCCCGCCGCTCAACCGCAGTCGCGGCCGGCTAAGGCGCCGCATGCGATGCAGAGCGGCGCGGCGCAAACCGCGTCGCTGATTCAGGACGCGGCCAGGAAGATGGAACCGGCCGACGCGGCGCCCGCGACGGCGACGCAATGACAGATTTGGCGGATCACGGCTACGCGGCGGGTGCCGCGGCCGCGATCCATCGTGAGCGCAGTGAGGATGGAATGATCAGGCACATTCTGGCAATCGACGATTCGGCGGCGATGCGGCAAATTCTTGCCGCGACGCTGACGGGAGCCGGCTATCAGGTGACGCTCGCGTCCGACGGCGACGAGGGGCTCGAAAACGCGCTGGCGATGCCGTTCGATCTCGTGCTGACCGACCAGCACATGCCGGGCCGCACCGGTCTCGATCTGATCGCTGCGCTGCGCGGCAACCCTGCTTACCGGAATACGCCGATCCTGGTCCTGACGACCGAATCCGGCGAACCGTTCAAGGCGGCCGCGCGCGACGTGGGCGCCACGGGATGGATCGAAAAGCCGCTCGACCCCGACATGCTGACCGAACTGGTCGCGGCGCTCGCCTGAGCGCCGTGGCCGGCAGACAGCAACCCATACATGGAAGTGGCATAGCAGCCAGGACTCTCGCGGTGACACACGCATGACTCTCGACATCACTCAGTTCTACCAGACGTTCTTCGACGAAGCGGACGAACTGCTCGCGCAGATGGAGCAGTTGCTCCTGAACCTCGACGTCGGCCAGCCCGACCCGGAAGATCTGGCGGCCATTTTCCGCGCGGCGCATTCGATCAAGGGCGGCGCGGCAACCTTCGGCTTCACGGCGCTGACCGAGACGACGCACATTCTCGAGTCGCTGCTGGACCGCGCGCGCAATAACGAAATCGTGCTGCGCAAGGACATGATCGACACGTTCCTCGAAACCAAGGACGTGCTTTCGGGCCAGCTCGCCGACTATCGCGCGAGCGCCGAGCCGGACGCGGCCGTCGCGGCCGCCATCTGCGCGAAACTCGAACAGCTGCACAAGGAAAGCAGCGGCGCCGCGCCCGCAGCGGTACCCGCCGCCGCAGCGCCCGCCGCCGCCGAAGGGCACGCGCCGGAGCATGTCGTCGAACAGGCAGTACAGGCCGCGGACGAATGGGCAGGCAACGAACCGGCACAGACCGGCGCTGCTGCATCCGATGCGGTTGCAGGACCCCATCTGAAAATTACGCTACGGGGCGTGGGGGAAAAGGACCAGGAACTGCTCACGGAAGAACTGGGCAACCTGGGCCGGATCGTCGGGCAGGTGAAGGCGGGCGGCGACATTACGCTGTGGCTGGAATCCGATGTGTCGTCCGACGACATCGTCGCTGTGTGCTGTTTCGTGATCGACGAAAGTCAGATCGTGATCGGCCGCGGCGCAGCGCCGGCCAACGGCGCGGAGCAGGGTGCGCCTGGAGCATCCGAC
>BBSL01000040.1 GCA_001319865.1 Burkholderia sp. E7m39
AGTCGCGGCGCCGGCGCCCGTCGCGGCCGCGCCGGCCGCTGCGGCTCAACCGGCACCAGCAGCACCAGCACCACAAGCGGCGCAAGCCGCGCAGCCCGCGGCCGCGCCCGCAATCGTTACACCTGCGGTTGCGCCGCAGGGCGCGAGCGAGTCCGCACCCGCTGCCGCCGCGCCGAAGGCATCCGAAGGCGACCGCAAGGCGCGTCCGGCGGCTGCCGCGAACGCGGGCGAAGGCAGCTCGATCCGCGTGGGCGTCGAAAAGGTCGACCAGCTGATCAACCTGGTCGGCGAACTGGTGATCACGCAGGCGATGCTCGCCGAGACCACCAGCACGTTCGACCCCGCGCTGCACGATCGCCTCTTCAACGGCATGGCGCAGCTCGAGCGCAACGCGCGCGATCTGCAGGAAGCCGTGATGTCGATCCGCATGATGCCGATGGATTACGTCTTCAGCCGCTTCCCGCGTCTCGTGCGCGATCTGGCGGCGAAGCTCGGCAAGCAGGTTGAACTCGTCACCTTCGGTCAGGCGACCGAACTCGACAAGAGCCTGATCGAGCGCATCATCGATCCGCTCACGCACCTCGTGCGCAACAGCCTCGACCACGGCATCGAAACGGTCGAAGCGCGCAAGGCGGCGGGCAAGGATTCGACGGGCCAACTGGTGCTGTCGGCGGCGCATCACGGCGGCAACATCGTGATCGAAGTCAGCGACGACGGCGCGGGCCTGCGCCGCGACAAGATTCTCGCGAAGGCGGCCAAGCAGGGCATGACCGTCAGCGACACGATGACGGACGACGAAGTCTGGAACCTGATCTTCCTGCCGGGCTTCTCGACGGCCGAGCAGGTGACGGACGTGTCGGGCCGCGGCGTCGGCATGGATGTGGTCAAGCGCAATATCCAGTCGATGGGCGGTCACGTCGAAATCACGTCGCACGCGGGCAAAGGCAGCACGACGCGCATCGTTCTGCCGCTCACGCTGGCGATTCTCGATGGCATGTCGGTCAAGGTGGGCAGCGAGATTTTCATCCTGCCGCTGAACTTCGTGATGGAGTCGCTGCAGCCGCGCGCCGACGACATCTACACCGTGGCCAACGGCGAGCGCGTCGTGCGCGTGCGCGGTGAGTATCTGCCGCTGGTCGCGCTGCACGAGGTGTTCTCCGTCGAGGACGCGCGCACCGATCCGACGCAAGGCATCGTCACGATCATGCAGACGGAAGGACGGCGCTTCGCGATGCTGATCGACGAACTGGTCGGCCAGCAGCAGGTGGTGGTGAAGAACCTCGAAACGAATTACCGCAAGGTACACGGCATTTCCGCCGCGACCATTCTCGGCGACGGCAGCGTCGCGCTGATCGTGGACGTGGCGGCACTGAACCGCGAGACGCGGGCGTCGCATGGTGCGTCGCTCGCGCTCGCCTGAAACTGAAACTCAACTCATATCCCAACCGTTTTGGGGGCTAACGTGGCAGAAGTCCAATCCATCAATTCGAACGGCGTGGCCGGTTCGGGCGGCCGCCGCGACGCGCAAGCCGATGCGAGCGGTCAGGAATTCCTGATCTTCACGCTCGGCGCAGAAGAGTACGGCATCGACATCCTGAAGGTGCAGGAAATCCGCGGCTACGAGAGCGTGACGCGCATCGCGAACGCGCCGGAGTTCATCAAGGGTGTGATCAACCTGCGCGGCATCATCGTGCCGATCGTCGACATGCGCATCAAGTTCCACCTCGGCCGGGTCGAGTACGACCATCAGACGGTGGTGATCATCCTGAACGTCGCGGGCCGCGTGGTCGGCATGGTGGTGGACGGCGTGTCGGACGTGCTGACGCTCGCCGTCGACCAGATCATGCCCGCGCCGGAATTCGGCGCGACGCTGACGGCGGAATATCTGACGGGCCTCGGCACCGTCGACGGCCGCATGCTGATCCTGATGGACATCGAAAAGCTGATGACGAGCCGCGAGATGGCTCTGACGGAAGCGCTGGGCAGGTAAGGCGCTGCGAGCCGCCCGAGCGGCTCGCCACCAGTGCGGAGCAAGCGCGCAAGCGTCACTCCGGACCTGGGGCGGGACTCGGGTGACGCGCGTAGCGGAACGCTCAAACACAGGTAATCAGGGAGTACAACAATGTTGAGCAGATGGTCGATCCGGACGTCGCTGACCCTCGTCGGGATCATTCTGGTTGCGCTGACGGTCACCGTCGGAGCGCTTGGACTGACGGCGCTCGCCCGCTCGGGCGACGCGCTCGACAGCATGGCGCACGGCGATATGGTCGCGATCCGCACGCTGAACGACTCGGCCTCGTATCTGCTGCGCTCGCGCGTGTCGCTGGATCGCGTCAACGCATTGACGGCAGCGGGCGAAATCGAGCAGTCGAAGCAGGTGCTCGACCGCGCGGCCGAACTGCTCGGCAAATCGAACGAGAACTGGCAGGCGTTCCTCAACACACCGAAGAACGGCATCGACCAGTCGCTGATCGACGCCGTGGTCGCGAAGCGCGCCACGCTCATCAACGACGGCGTGAACCCCGAGTTCACGGCGCTGCGCGCAAGCGATCTGTCCGGCTATCACGCCATCGCCGACACGAAGATCAGCCCGATGTTCGTCGAATACGACAACGCGTCGTCGCCCGTCGTCAAGGCGCTGCAGGCGCACGCCAACCAGCAGCAGGAAAGCACGGCCGCGCAGATGTCGATGCTGCGCGCGGCGATCATCGCCGTGATCGCGGTTGCGCTGGTGCTCGTGGTGGCGATCCGCTTCGCGCTGCGCGGCATGATCGTCAAGCCGCTGAACGATGCCATCGAATGCTTCGAGCAGATCGCGAAGGGCGACCTGTCGCAACGCGTCGATGCGTCGGGCAGCAATGAAATCGGCCGTCTGTTCAAGGCGGTCAAGGCGATGCAGGACAGCCTGTCCGGAATGATCAAGTCGGTGCATACGAGCGTCGAGTCGATCGATACGGGCGCGCGCGAAATCGCGATGGGCAACACGGACCTGTCGCAGCGCACGGAGCAGCAGGCGGCATCGCTGCAGGAAACGGCGTCGAGCATGGAGCAGTTGACGGGCACGGTGAAGCAGAACGCCGACAACGCGCGCCAGGCGAGCCAGCTGGCCGTGAACGCCTCCGATATCGCGACGCGCGGCGGCGAAGTGGTGAGCCAGGTGGTGAGCACGATGCAGGACATCGCGACCAGCTCGAACAAGGTCGTCGACATCATCAGCGTGATCGAAGGCATTGCGTTCCAGACCAACATCCTCGCGCTGAACGCGGCCGTCGAAGCGGCGCGCGCGGGCGAGCAGGGCCGCGGCTTCGCAGTGGTCGCAGGCGAAGTGCGCAGCCTCGCGCAGCGCAGCGCGAGCGCGGCGAAGGAAATCAAGGAGCTGATCGGCGACTCCGCCGACAAGGTGCAGAGCGGCTCGGCGCTGGTCGGCCGCGCGGGCACGACGATGGACGAAATCGTGCAGGCCGTGCGCCGCGTGACGGACATCATGGGCGAGATCAGCGCAGCATCGGAGGAACAGTCGGGCGGCATCGAGCAGGTCAATCGCGCCGTCGTGCAGATGGACGAAGTGACGCAGCAGAACGCGGCGCTCGTCGAACAGGCGGCGGCAGCGGCGGCATCGCTCGAAGAACAGACGCGTTCGCTGCAGTCGGTGATCGGCCAGTGGCGCGTGAATGGCGCGAGCGGCGCGAGTGGCACGAGCATCCAGGCGGCGAAGCCGACGGCGGGCACGGCGAAGAGCCGCGTCAAGGCCGCGGTCGCGCACGCAGCGAAGCCCGCGAGCGCGCAGTCTGCCGTCGTGAAGGCGGAACCGTCGCCGGCCCGCGTCGAACCCGTCGCGAAGAAGGCGGCAGTGGCAGCGGCCGAGCCGGCTGCGCGTCAGACCGCCGTCGCCTCGACGTCCGATGCCGACTGGGAAACGTTCTGACGAACGGCGAATGAAGATGCGGATTCGCGGCACATCGTCACGTGACGGACGTCACCGCGCCATGAAGCGTGACGGCGCGCGCACGATGGGCGGCGGACTCGCGGCAGCAATTGATGGATACGTGAGCGTGGCACGCCCGGTCCGGCCGCACGCGGTACGGGCAACGACAGCAGCACAGGAAGTGACACGCAAACTCAGGCAAGCAGCAGCACTCGGGGCAGCGCCGACAGCGGCGTGTGCAACATCGCAGGCAACAGCGGCATTGGTGGGATCGACGGGCGGTGCGGCGCTCCTTATGGCAGACGGAAGACATGATGATGGCAACGCGCGCGCAATCACGCCCTGAGCGGGCAGAGCCGGCAAGACCCGGCGAGCAGGCACGCGACTTCGAATTCACGTCGGCGGATTTCGCGCGCATTCGTGAACTGATTCATCGCAGCGCAGGCATTTCGCTGTCCGACCACAAGCGCGACATGGCGTACAGCCGGCTCGCGCGGCGGCTGCGCGCGCGCGGGATCGACTCGTTTCGCCAGTATCTCGACATGCTCGAGGCCGACAATGATCCCGCCGAATGGGAAGCCTTCACGAACGCGCTGACCACCAACCTCACCGCGTTCTTTCGCGAAGCGCATCACTTTCCGATCCTCGCCGAATTCGTCGCGCGGCGCCCGGCGCCCGTCTCCGTGTGGTGCTCGGCGGCATCGACGGGTGAAGAGCCGTATTCGATCGCGATGACGCTGATCGAAGCGCTCGGCGAGCAGGCCGCGCGCCAGGCGACGGTGCTCGCCACCGACATCGACACGCAAGTGCTCGCAAAAGGCGAAGCGGGCATGTACCAGTTCGACCAGGTCAAGCATCTGTCGCCGGAGCGGCTGAAGCGCTTTTTCCTGAAGGGCACGGGCGCGCATGCGGGCATGGTGAAGGTGCGTCCCGAAGTGCGCGCGATGATCCGCTTCGAGCAACTCAATCTCACCGAGCGCGACTACCGGCTGAACACGCAATTCGACGCGATCTTCTGCCGCAACGTGATGATCTATTTCGACAAGCCGACGCAATCGCAGGTGCTGTCGCGCTTCGAGCCGCTCGTGAAGCCGGGCGGCCTGCTGTTCGCCGGGCATTCGGAGAACTTCACGTACGTCACGCAGGCGTTCCGCCTGCGCGGCCAGACCGTCTACGAACTGACGCGCGACGTGGGCGCCAATGCAGGACGCGCGAGCCAGCGCGCATCGAGCGGGGTGCCAGCATGAGCAGCACCTTGCCGATCGCAACCAACCTGTACTTCGACAACCACTTCCAGAAGCAGGGCGTCAAGCTGCTGCCCAACGAGTTCTACACGACGAGCGAAGACATGGTGCTCGTCACCGTGCTCGGCTCGTGCGTGGCGGCGTGCATCCAGGACCGCACGGCGGGCATCGGCGGGATGAATCACTTCATGCTCCCCGACGACGGCGCCGATGTCGCGCAGGCCGCGTCGGACTCGATGCGCTACGGCGCGTACGCGATGGAAGTGCTGATCAACGAACTGATCAAGGCGGGCGGGCGCCGCGAGCGTTTCGAGGCGAAGGTGTTCGGCGGCGCGGCCGTGCTGGCGGGCATGACGACGATGAACATCGGCGATCGCAACTCGGCGTTCGTGCGCCGCTATCTCGCGCTTGAAAAAATTCGCATCGTCGCCGAAGACCTGGAAGGCACGCATCCGCGCAAGGTCGCGTTCATGCCGCGCACGGGCCAGGTGATGGTCAAGAAGCTGCGCCTTCAGCAGGAAGCAGGCGTGGCGGAACGTGAGCAGGCGCTCGCGCGGCAAACGGCCGAAGCGCGCGCCGAACGGCTCGCGAAGGCGCGCGCGCGGGTCGAGCTGTTTTCCGCGCCCGCTGCGGGCAAGCCGCGCATCGAACTGTTCGGCGCGGGTTCACCGAACACGGCGGCAAGCCCGGCTGCGAATGCAGCGGCAGGCACGGGCGCGGCGCGTCCGGCCGGCGCCAAGCCGCGTATCGAACTATTCGGCGCCACCGGGCGCCCGATCCAATCAAATAACGCCAGGACTGTAGAGGAGGCGTGAGCGCTGTGCAAAAGATCAAAGTATTGTGCGTCGACGATTCGGCGTTGATTCGTAGCCTGATGACGGAAATCATCAACAGTCAGCCCGACATGACGGTCGTCGCCACCGCGCCCGACCCGCTCGTCGCGCGCGATCTCATCAAGCAGCACAACCCGGACGTGCTGACGCTCGACGTCGAAATGCCGCGCATGGACGGCCTCGACTTCCTCGAGAAACTGATGCGCCTGCGGCCGATGCCCGTCGTGATGGTGTCGTCGCTGACGGAGCGTGGCTCCGAAATCACGCTGCGCGCGCTGGAACTCGGCGCCGTCGATTTCGTCACGAAGCCGAAGGTCGGCATCCGCGACGGCATGCTCGACTACGCCGAAAAGCTCGCCGACAAGGTGCGCGCAGCCGCCCGCGCGCGCGTTCGCCAGGCCGCGCCCGCGCAGCACGCGGCTGCCAGCGCCGCTCACGCGGCAGCGGCCGCCGCGTCGCCGGCGCCGCTGTTCAACAACCCGCTCGTGTCGACGGAAAAGCTGATCATCGTCGGCGCGTCGACGGGCGGCACGGAAGCCATCCGCGAAGTGCTCCTGCCGCTGCCGCCCGATGCGCCCGCCGTGCTGATCGCGCAGCACATGCCGCCCGGCTTCACAAAATCTTTTGCGCAACGCCTTAATGGTTTGTGCCGGATTACCGTTAAAGAGGCAGAGCACGGTGAACGCGTGCTGCCGGGACATGCGTATATCGCGCCCGGCCACGCCCACCTCTTGCTCGCCCGAAGCGGTGCCAACTATATTGCGCATCTGTCAGACGACCCGCCGGTCAACCGGCATCGTCCGTCTGTCGATGTGTTGTTCCGCTCGGCCGCGCAGCATGCGGGGAAGAACGCCGTCGGCGTGATTCTCACGGGCATGGGCCGCGACGGCGCGGCGGGCCTGCTGGACATGCGCAAAGCGGGCGCGTACACGCTCGCGCAGGACGAAGCGAGCTGCATCGTGTTCGGCATGCCGCGCGAGGCGATCGCGATGGGCGCCGCCGACGAGATCGTGTCGCTGTCGGAAATGAGCCGGCGCGTGATGGCGCGTCTTGCTGCAATGGGCGATCGCGTTCAGCGCGTATGATGCGGCCTCGGCCAACTATTTGAGACAGGTCGATAGACCACCGCACGAACTGGATTGGGGAAAAGGAACAGGAAATGGATAAGGGAATGAAGATTCTGGTTGTGGACGACTTTCCGACGATGCGCCGGATCGTCCGCAACCTGCTCAAGGAGCTGGGCTACTCGAACGTCGACGAAGCGGAAGACGGCGCAGCGGGCCTTGCGCGCCTGCGCAGCGGCACCTACGAGTTCGTGATTTCGGACTGGAACATGCCGAACCTCGACGGCCTCGCGATGCTGAAGGAAATCCGCGCGGACGCGACACTGTCGCATCTGCCCGTGCTGATGGTCACGGCGGAATCGAAGAAGGAGAACATCATCGCGGCGGCTCAGGCGGGCGCGAGCGGCTACGTGGTGAAGCCGTTCACGGCAGCGACGCTCGACGAGAAGCTCAACAAGATTCTCGAGAAGATGGCAAAGACGGGGAGCTGATGTGAACCCACCGATCAACGAGCAAGGCGCCCGGGAAGACGGTACCGACCTCGCGACCGACCGCATCCTTGCCCGCATCGGACAGCTGACGCGCACGCTGCGCGACTCGATGCGCGAGCTGGGCATCGACAAGCATGTCGAGCGCGCGGCGGAGGCGGTGCCGGACGCTCGCGACCGTCTGAAATACATCGCGACGATGACGGAGCAGGCCGCCGAGCGCGTGCTGACTTCGATCGAGATCGCCAAGCCGCTGCAGGAGCAGTTGCAGAAGGACTCGGCCGAACTCGACGCCCGCTGGGAGCAGTGGTACGCGGCGCCCATCGAGCGCGAGGAAGTGCGCGCGTTGATGAACGACACGCGCACGTTCTTGCGCGGCGTGCCCGAAGTCACGACGGCGACCAACGCGCAACTGCTCGAGATCATGCTGGCGCAGGACTTCCAGGATCTGACGGGTCAGGTGATCAAGAAGATCACGGACGTCGTGTACCTGATCGAGCAGCAGCTGCTCGGCGTGCTGATCGACAACATCGCGGCCGAGCGCCGCGAGCAGTTCGCGGCGACGGCGGCGCAGCTCGTCGCGGAAACGCAGCACGACCCCGTTTCCCCGACGGGCAGTCCGCAAAGCCTGCTCAACGGCCCGCAGATCAACCCGGAAGGCAAGACGGACGTCGTCCAGGATCAGGGTCAGGTCGACGATCTGCTGGCGAGCCTCGGCTTCTGACCGCCTGTGACGGCTTTAGACCGTTTCGGGCTGCTCTGAGCTCTCGGAAGAGGCTGCAAACGCTTCACGCGCGAACCGCCCATGCGCTTCGCATGCCGCCCGGCGCGCCAGCCGGGCGGCGAGGAAAGTCCGCCGCGCCGATGCAGAAGGCATCGGCGAGTCTGCCTTCGCACAATTCCTAACGGATTGCCGCCACCATCCGCTGGCATACTACGGCCTGGGGAGGACGGTCCGTGGCGCGCTAGCGCGCCGCATCGCGCACGCTGGCTGCACGGCGCGGCGCGCCGTTGGCTCCTGAATCAACAAGCCGGGCCCGCCGCTTGCGAGCCCTGTCCGCTGTCGATTGTGGGAGGTGCGCAACCATGCCGATTCGCTTCAGCCGCGTTGCCGTTGCTGTCGCTTCAGGATTGTGCTGCTCGCTGGCCGCGCTGCTCGCTCCGCATTCCGCGAGCGCCGCGCTGGGCGGCAGCCCCATGACGCCGCCCGCCGGGTCGAGCGTCACCACCAGCACCGTGAATGTGCCGTCGAACGGCCAGGCCGTGGCGCGCAGCGCGTCGGCGGGCAGTTCGGGCGCCGCTTCGTCGCCGGCGACTTCCGCCGCCTCCACCGCCTCCACCGCCTCGTACACCGTGCGCCAGACGACGCTCAACAACGGCACGGCGGTGCGCGAGTACATCGCCCCGGATGGGAGCGTGTTCGGCCTCGCGTGGAACGGGCCGCAGATGCCCGATCTGTCGGAACTGCTCGGCAGCTATTTCCCGCAATACGTCGCCGGTGTGACGAGCGCGCGCGCGGCGCGCGGCGGCGGGCACGGCCCCGGCATCGTGCGGGACAGCGGGCTCGTCGTGCATTCGGGCGGCCACATGGGCGCGTTCGCGGGCCAGGCGTATCTGCCGCAGGCGTTGCCCGCCGGCGTGAGCGGCACCGACATCCAGTGACGACGGGAGACCACTATGCGATTTGCGTTGAAGCTCGAAGGGTGCATCCGCGTCATGAAGTCCGCGCTCGCCGTCTCCGTCGTCGCGATGACGGCTTTCGTGGCGGGCTGCGGCGGCGGGGGCGGCGATTCGTCGTCATCGTCGTCGAACAACAATAGCGGCCCCAACCAGCAGCCGATCGCGGCGAACGCGGCGAACACCGTGGCCGTGTCCGTCGACCGCGGCATTGCGGGCGCCATCAACATACCGACCGTCACGGTCACCGTCTGCGCGCCGAATTCCACCAGCAATTGCGCGACGATCGACCATGTACTGCTCGACACCGGCTCGTATGGCTTGCGCGTCGTCAATTCGGCGCTCGGCTCGCTTACGAACTCGCTTCCCGTCCAGCAGGCGACGGCGGGCGGCGTGCTCGCCGAATGCACGCAGTTCGCGGACGGCTTCACATGGGGCACGACACGCACGGCGACCGTGAAAATCAGCGGCGAAGTGGCGAACAACATCCCGATCCAGGTCATCGGCGACCTCGACAATTCGACGGTTCCGGCAAAGGGCTGTGTCAACGGTGCCAACGAGAGTTCGGCGCAGGCGCTCGGCACGAAAGGCATTCTCGGCATCGGCGTGGCGCCCGTGGATTGCGGCACGCGCTGCTCGGTGCAGTCGATCGCCCAGGACAGCAGCATTTACTACGCATGCCCGAATGGCACGAACTGCACGCAGACCGTGGCCGAAACGTTCAAGCAGGTGGCCAACCCGGTGCACAACTTCCCCGTCGACAACAACGGCGTGATCGTGCAGATGGCGCCGATTCCATCGAACGGCGCGGCGTCGGCGAGCGGGACCGTCGTGTTCGGCATCGGCACGCAGTCGAACAACGGCAATACAGCCGGTTCGACCTACACCACCGACCAGTCCGGCGACTTTCCCGTGGCCAACCAGTCGAACACCGTGTTTCTCGATTCGGGGTCGAACGGCTACTTCTTCCAGGACAACACGCTGCCGACCTGCACCAACCTGACGGATTTCTATTGCCCCACTTCGACCCAGCAGCGCACGGTGAATCTGGTCGGCACGAACGGCGCGAAGGGCAGCGTCAATATCAGCATCGCGAACGCGCAGAACTTGCTCAACAACACCAGCAACTTCGCCTTCAATGACCTGGGCGGGCATGTCGACTCCATACCGGGGACCGACCTCGGCATTCCGTTCTTCTATGGCCGTTACGTCTACTATGGCATGGACAAGCGCGCGACGGGCGGCGCGGCGCCGTTCGTCGCGTTCTAGCGCTGCCGCACGCGCAGCCCGCTGCCCCGCGACGGGGCGGCGGGTTTGCCGCAAGACGCAGGGGGCGCCCGCTAGATCGACGCGGCGCGCCCGCCCCGTCCTCGTTCCATCGCTTGAAATACCCCGGTTTCCCCACCTTTATCCGCCAATCGCGGCTCGACATCTGCAGGAATAATGGCTCCCACTGAAAAAGGGCATGGTGCCCTTTCAGCTGGAGAGCGCATTGGCAGAGGATAGCGACCTCGAGAAAACCGAATCAGCCACTCCCCGGCGCCTCGACCAGGCGCGCGAGGACGGGCAGATCGCGCGCTCGCGGGAGCTGGCCACGTTCGCGCTCGTATCGGCGGGGTTCTTCGGCGCGTGGGGCATGTCGGGGATGATCGGCGAGCACATGCAGACGATGCTGCGCACGGCGTTCACCTTCAATCACGCGAGCGTCTTCGACACGAAGCAGACATGGGCGGGCGCGGGCGTCGTCGCGCGCGAAGGGGCCTATATCCTGCTGCCGCTGCTCTTGCTGACCGGGCTCGCCGCGCTGCTCGCGCCGATGGCGCTTGGCGGCTGGCTGCTGTCGACCAAATCGCTCGCGCCGAATTTCGGGCGTCTGGACCCCATCAAGGGTTTTGGCCGCATCTTTTCGCTCAACGGGTTCATCCAGCTCGGCATGTCGCTCGCGAAGATTCTCGTGATCGGGCTGATCGGCGGACTCGCAATCTGGAACCGGCGCGACGACATTCTCGCGCTCGGCACGCAGCCGCTTCACACGGCGCTCGCGAACGCGGCGCACATGATTGCCGTGTGCTGCGCGATGACGGTCGCGGGCATGTTCGTGATCGCCGCGCTCGACGTTCCGTATCAGGTATGGAACTTCCACAAGAAGCTGCGCATGACGAAGGAAGAAGTGAAGCGCGAGCATCGCGAGAGCGAAGGCGATCCGCACGTCAAGGCGCGCCTGCGCTCGCAGCAGCGCGCGATGGCGCGGCGCCGGATGATGGCGAACGTGCCGAAGGCGGACGTCGTCGTGACCAACCCGACGCACTTCGCCGTCGCGCTGCAATACACGGACGGCGAGATGGGCGCGCCGAAGGTCGTCGCGAAGGGCGTGAACCTCGTGGCCGCGCGCATCCGCGAGCTGGCCACCGAACACAACATTCCGCTGCTCGAAGCGCCGCCGCTCGCGCGCGCGCTGTATCACAACGTCGAATTGAACCGCGAGATTCCGGGCGCGCTGTACGGCGCCGTCGCGGAAGTGCTCGCATGGGTTTATCAGCTGCGCCGCTTCAAGGAAGACGGGGGCGTCAAGCCGGTCGCGCCGACGGAGCTCGAGGTGCCGCCGGAACTGGACAAGGGCGGCGTGTCGGACGACGACGCCGGCGAGGAAGCAGCCGACGCGCTCGGTGGCGACAACAATCAAGGTAACGGAGCATCAGCATGAACGCCCGCGCGGGTTTCCTTTCACGACGGCCGGACGCGCTGAACGGCACCAACCTGCGGGCACTGGCGGGCCCGCTGCTGATCGTCATGATCCTCGGCATGATGATCCTGCCGTTGCCGCCGTTCCTGCTGGATCTGCTGTTCACGTTCAACATCGCGCTGTCCGTGATGGTGCTGCTCGTCAGCATGTACACGATGAAGCCGCTCGACTTCGCGGCCTTCCCTAGCGTGCTGCTGTTCTCGACGCTGCTGCGGCTGTCGCTGAACGTCGCGTCGACGCGCGTGGTGCTGCTCGAAGGCCACACCGGCCCGGGCGCGGCGGGCGCCGTGATCGAGGCCTTCGGTCATTTCCTCGTGGGCGGCAACTTCGCCGTCGGTATCGTGGTGTTCATCATCCTGATGGTGATCAACTTCATGGTCATCACGAAGGGCGCCGGGCGTATCGCGGAAGTGTCCGCGCGCTTCACGCTCGACGCGATGCCCGGCAAACAGATGTCGATCGATGCCGACCTGAACGCCGGCATGATCAACGAAGACCAGGCCCGCAAGCGGCGGATGGAAGTCTCGCAGGAAGCCGAGTTCTACGGCTCGATGGACGGCGCGAGCAAGTTCGTGCGCGGCGACGCGATTGCCGGCCTGTTGATCATGGTGATCAACATTCTCGGCGGGCTGATCGTCGGCGTCGTGCAGCACGGCATGGACTTCGCCGACGCCGGCAAGACCTACACGCTGCTGACGATCGGCGACGGCCTGGTCGCGCAGATTCCGTCGCTGGTGATTTCGACGGCAGCGGGCGTGATCGTGTCGCGCGTCGCGACCAACGAAGACATCGGCACGCAGCTGACGGGCCAGCTGTTCACGAATCCGCGCGTGTTGATGATCACGGGCTCGATCCTCGTGCTGATGGGCGTGATTCCGGGCATGCCGCACTTCGCGTTTCTGCTGTTGGGCGCCGGCGCGATCCAGCTCGGCCGCACGATGAAGACGCGTGCCGCGCGCAGCAAGACGGGCACGGCGCTCGCCGAAGTCGCGCCGCAGGCGCTCGCGCCGACGGAAGCGTCGGAAGCGAGCTGGGACGACGTGACGATGATCGACGCGCTCGGGCTCGAAGTCGGCTATCGCCTGATTCCTCTCGTCGACAAAAACACAGATGGCGAACTGCTCAGGCGCATCAAGAACATCCGCAAGAAGTTCGCGCAGGAAATCGGCTTCCTGCCGCCCGTCATTCATATCCGCGACAACCTGGAACTGCGGCCGAATGGCTACCGGATCGCGTTGAAGGGCGTCGAAGTCGGCATCGGCGAGGCGTATCCCGGCCAGTGGCTCGCGATCAATCCCGGCCAGGTGACGGCCGCGCTGCCGGGCACGCCGACCACGGACCCGGCGTTCGGCCTGCCCGCGATCTGGATCGACACGAACCTGCGCGAACAGGCGCAGGTGTACGGCTACACGGTGGTCGATTCGAGCACCGTGGTGGCGACGCACCTGAACCACCTCGTCGTCACGCACGCGGCGGAGCTGCTCGGCCGTCAGGAAGTGCAGGCGCTGATCGAGCGGATGCAAAAGGATGCCGCGCCTCTCGTCGACGATGTCGTGCCGAAGACGGTGCCCGTCGCCACGCTGCAGAAGGTGCTGCAGAACCTGCTGGAGGAGGGCGTGCCCATCCGCGACATGCGCACGATTCTCGAAGCGCTGTCCGAACATGGCTTGAAGATCACCGATGCGCACGACCTCACGGCGGCCGTGCGCCTGTCGCTTGGCCGCGCTATCACGCAGCAGTGGTTCCCCGGCAACGGCGACATCCAGGTGATGGGGCTCGACGCGCATCTGGAACGCCTGTTGACCCAGGCGCTCGCGACGGGCACGAATCCCGGTCTCGAGCCGGGTCTCGCCAATACGCTGCTGATGGAAACGCAAAAGGCGATGTCGCGGCAGCAGAACCTTGGCTTGACGCCAGTGATGCTGGTTCAGCATTCGTTGCGGGCGATGCTTGCTCGCTTCTTGCGGCGCAGTTTGCCGCAGTTGAAGGTCCTGTCTTATGCGGAGGTGCCGGATACGCGGCATGTGAGGGTTGTGAATGTGATTGGAGCGCAGTAGGTCTTTTTTCTGTCTGCGACGCTGGTCGTGTTCTGCGTTGCGCGTTCGCGGGGTGGGCGTTGCTGTTGGGTGACGGCCGCAAAGGGCAAGCACACGCCAGCAACGCGAATGCCCACGCAAAGGGCCATCACACACCCGCGTCGCGGCAATCAAACCAGAGGGCAAACCCTACCGCACCGCCCGCCGGGAACCGGCAAACCAGTTTCCATCGCGCGAATTGCCGCCGTTTCCCCTTCTTTTTTGCCCGATGGCGATTGGACCGCTGCCGCAATAATTCATCTCATCGGGAAACGGTATGTCGCCGGTCCGCGCAGCTCATCGGAGAATCAGCTTGAACATTCGTAAATTTGTCGGTGCAACGAGTCGTGACGCGCTGCGTCTCGTCCGCGAAGCATTGGGCTCCGATGCAGTGGTGTTGTCGAACCGGACGAATGAAGATGGCTCGGTCGAAATCGTCGCCGTCGCTGACCGCGACCTGAGCGCCATCGCGCCGCGCAAGCAGGAAGGCGCTGCTGCCGGGAACGCCGGCCGGAATGTCAACATCGCGTCCGGCAGTGGGCGCCCGCTGCTGCCGACCGCCGCGCCGTCGATGCCCGTCAATCCCTATGCGAGCGGCATGCCTGACGTGTTCTCGTCGGTGTTCGGCGCGAGCCCGGAAGCGGGCACCGAGCGCATGCCCGCCGCGAGCGAAGAAAAAGACGAACCGCAAGCAGCCGCGTCCGCCGACAACGCCAGCAGCGACAACGCCCCAGCCAGCGCCGCCAGGGACGACGTGCGCGTCGAGCTGCGCGGGGAAGCCCGCAGCGAAGCACGCAACGAGTCGGCCGCAGCGCCCGCCGCAGCCAGCAAGCCCGCTGTGCCCGCGACGCCGGAAGCCTCCGCCCGCCCGCGCACGATGGCCGAAACGAATCCGTGGCTGATCGACCATGCGCGCCGCATCGCGGCGAAGGACGTGGTCCCTGCCGCCAACCCGACCATGACGCCCGCCGCCGCGATGGCGCGCGGTCTGGGCACGCCCGTCGATGCAACGGCCGAAGCAGAAAAGCCCGAGTGGGCGCGCGAAGCCGCCCAACTGGCCGCGCGCCGCGCGGTGCAGAACAACGGCGCGTCGTCGGCAGCGGAAGGCGCAGGTAATGGCAACGCGTCCGCCGACGCTCGCAAGAACGGCGCCGCCGACATGACGCCGAAGGTCGCCGCCGCGCTGACGGAATCGATCAAATCGCGCATCGAACAGATGGTCAACGAGACGGTGATGAGCGAGCTCGTCTCGATGCGCGGAATGATGGAAGAGCAGTTTGCGGGTCTGCTGTGGGCGGACCGCCAGCGCCGCAGTCCGGCACACGCCGCGTTGAACAAGCACCTGTTCGCCGCCGGCTTCTCGGCGCAGCTCGTGAAGATGGTGGTCGACAACCTGCCCGAAGTCGACAGCCTCGACGAAGGCATGGAGTGGGTGAAGACGGTGCTCGAATCGAACGTGCCCGTGATGGAAAACGAAGACGCGCTGATGGAACGCGGCGGCGTGTTCGCGCTGATGGGCCCGACGGGCGTCGGCAAGACCACGACCACGGCCAAGCTCGCCGCGCGCTGCGTGATGCGCTTCGGCGCCAGCAAGGTTGCGCTGCTCACCACCGACAGCTACCGGATCGGCGGTCATGAGCAGCTGCGCATCTTCGGCAAGATTCTCGGCGTGTCGGTGCATGCCGTGAAGGACAGCACCGACCTGCAACTCGCGCTCTCGGAGCTGCGCAACAAGCACATCGTGCTGATCGACACGATCGGCATGAGCCAGCGCGACCGGCTCGTCTCCGACCAGATTTCGATGCTGTGCCGCGCCGGCCAGCACGTGCAGCGTCTGTTGCTGCTGAACGCGACGAGCCACGGCGACACGCTGAACGAAGTCGTGCAGGCCTACCAGAACGCGCCGGACCAGCAGCCGCTCGCCGGCTGCATCCTGACCAAGATCGACGAAGCGACCAATCTCGGCGCCGTGCTCGACACCGTGATCCGCTACAAGCTGCCCGTGCACTACGTGTCGACGGGACAGAAGGTGCCGGAGAACCTGTACGTCGCGACGAGGAAATTCCTGATCAAGAGCGCCTTCTGCATTCCGCGCGACAACTCGCCATTCGTGCCGCAGGACGAAGACGTGCCGGCGCTGCTGTCGGCGCTGTCGGCCCGCTCGACTGCCGATCTGCATGAGGTTCGCTTTGGATAAGTTCGTGCTGGATCAGGCGGAAGGATTGAGGCGTCTGCTCGCGCGCTCCGGCTCGCGGGTGGTCGCGGTGGCGGGCGGCTCACATGGCGTGGGCGTCACGACGACGGTGGTGAACCTAGCCGCAGCGCTCGCGGAGCAGGGCAAGGATGTGCTGGTGATCGACGAGAGTCCCGGCGAGCGCTCGGTGAGCGCGACGCTCGGCGGCATGCGCGGCGTGGGCAACCTGGCCGCTGTGATGCGCGGCGAGATGACCCTCGACCAGGCCGTCGGCCGGCATGCGTCGGGCTTCGCGGTGCTCGCAGCCTCGCGCGGCAATCGCGAGAGCTGCACGCGCGAACAGATGAACGTGCTGTTGAGCGGTCCCGCCGACGTGGTGCTGATCGACGCGCAAGTGGATCGCGAAGGCTCGCTGTCGGCGCTTGCGATGCAGTCGCACGACGTGCTGATGGTGACGCGCGTCGCGGCGCAGGCGATCACCGACGCGTATGCGTGCATGAAGCGTTTGCACTTCGCGCACGCGATTGCGCAGTTTCGCGTGCTCGTCAACCACGTGCAGAGCGTGGCCGATGCGCACACCGCTTTTGAAAACCTGGCGGGCGTGGCGGGGCGTTACCTCGCCGTGTCGCTGGAAGATGCCGGCTGCGTCGCGGCCGAGCCCTTGATGGCGCGGGCCCTGGAGTTGTCACGTTGTGTCGTCGATGCATTTCCGTCGGCACCCGCTGCGCGCGACTTCCGGCATATCGCAGCCGAACTGCAGTACTGGCCGATGCGGCCAGCGATTTCGTCACGGACGCACAGCGTGCCGCAGGCGACCGTAACTGCGGCGCAATACGCCGAACAACCGTCTGCGCAGCACGCCTGAGGGCAGAAAGGACAAGGGGAGCACGATGTACAACGCTCAAGGAAAAATTTCGCAAGCCGATGTCCTGACGAAATATGCACCGCTGGTGCGCCGTCTCGGTTTGCAACTCGTCGCCAAGATGCCGGCGAGCGTCGATCTCGACGATCTGATCCAGGCGGGCATGATCGGTCTGCTGGATGCGGCGAGCCGTTATAAGGAAGACCAGGGCGCGCAGTTCGAAACCTACGCGAGCCAGCGGATTCGCGGCGCGATGCTCGACGAGCTGCGCAGCAACGACTGGTTGCCGCGCAGCCTGCGCCGCACGTCGCGCGAGGTCGAGACGGCCGTGCATCAGGTCGAGCAGTCGCTGGGGCGTTCGGCGAGCGAGACGGAAATTGCCGAGCATCTGAAGATGCCGCTCGACGAGTACCAGTCGATGCTGCAGGACCTGCACGGCAGCCAGCTGATCTATTACGAAGACTTCGATCGCTCGGCGGACGATGAGCCGTTCCTCGACCGCTATTGCGTCGATCATTCGGACCCTCTGTCGGCGCTGCTGGACGAATCGCTGCGCGGGGCGCTCGTCGAGGCGATCGACCGGTTGCCGGAACGCGAGAAGCTGCTGATGTCGCTGTACTATGAGCGCGGCTTGAATCTGCGCGAGATCGGCGCGGTGATGGAAGTGAGCGAGTCGCGGGTTTGTCAGCTGCATTCGCAGGCAGTGGCGCGGCTGCGGACGCGGTTGCGCGAGCAGGCGTGGGCTTCGGCGGAGACTTGAGGGACGTCTTTGCTGATGGGGGTCGTGCTTGGGAAGCCGATCTTTTTAGATCGGCTTTTTGCTTTCTTGCCCTTCAGGCAATGGTCGAGTTGCGGTTTTCGGTGCCGAGTCGCGCGGTGCGGCTTGCATAGAGATCGCGAATGGTGAGCTGGTACCTGACGCCACATGCATCGGTGATTGCGCCTCCGGCATGCTCATGAAACTTCTGCATGCAGGGCAAAGACTCTGGGGGCGTTTCGGCAAATCATATGCTGCCAAACAATAGGATTCGCCAAGCCAAAAACGAAAACCCTGTCCGAGACGCAAATGAATCAGCCAGAAAAACGAAAGCCGACACCCAAAGGCACCGGCCAGCAAGAACGACAACAACGAAAAACAGGAGACAGGAAGGAGCAACGCCCTTAGAGAAGAATCACCCCCCCGCAAACGCCGGAACCCTCCCATCCGGCCCGTACAACGCCCCGCGCTCCGGCCCAACGGCCACATTCAACGCAGCGAGCGCGCGGCGGTTGTACTCCATGCGCGTACGAATCAGCGCGCCGTTGGTGATGTTGAACCGCTTGGCCCGCTCGACGGCCTTCTGCAGTAGCGACCACTGCGTCGCGAGCCGCGAGTCGTTGGCGACCGCCAGCTCCATGCCCTTCCACCCGCCCGGGTAGCCCAGGCCGGCAAGCTGCGAATCGCGTACTTTCTCGAGCGCGGAGAGCTTCTCCACCAGTTCCATCTTCTTTTCGACGATGGGCGGCAGCGTGTCGATGGGATGCACCGTGGTCAGCGCTTTTTCCTCTGCGGCGAGGACGGATGCGAACAGCTCCACGGCGGAGTATTCGTCGATAACAGTGGCAAGCAGGGCGTCTTTCATCACATACAACTCGCTAGGCACCGGCTCGCGCCGCGCGCAAACCGGATTTGTCACAAATACGGCCCGGCATCCCACGCACCGCTATCGGTGCGCCCGTCAGTTGCCGGCCAACTGGCTATTCTTTTGCAGCAACTCGCGCGCTGTCGCCAGCACGCCGTCAGCAATCTTGCCGGAGTCGATGGTCAACGTGCCGTCCTTGATCGCCTGCTTGATCGATTCGACATGTGCCGTATCGATGTCCGATGCGCCCGCGCTGGCGAGGCTGTGCAACTGCGACGACAGTCCCGACAGATTCACGTTGGCGTCGCCCGCGGAGCCCGCGGCCGTCGACGCGCCCGCACCGCCCGTCGCGGCGGCTTCGCCTTGCTGCGTGCGCTGCAGCCCGTCCTTCAACGACTGCAAGCCCGAATGGGTAGTGGAATCAACTTTCACGATTGGCTTCCTGAACGAATTGAGTGTAATAACGGCAATCACCCATCGAACTTTAGCGCCACAGATCCGACACTCGTTTCAAGTTGTAACCACAGGAAAGGCTCGTCAGAGCTGGATTTCGACGGTCGCGCCGTCTTTCACGATGCCCTGGATGATCTGCCCATTCGCGGTCTTTACCCGCACCGGCTGGCCCGGCGACGCGTTGTTCATCGCGCTGCCTTCCGACGAAATCGCAAAACCCTGACCCTGCGCGACCACTTTGACCTGCTGCCCGATGGTCACTGAATCGGCGCTCTTCAGCATGTCCCGGCGCAGCGGCAAGCCCGCCGACACGCGCATCAACGCGACGGCGCCGACGGCCTGCGCGGGGTCGGTGATCACGGCTTGCGGCAGCAGCGTCAGGTCGCCGTCCCGGGCGACGAGATCGCCGGCCGTCAGCAACTCGCCCGGCGCGATCTGCCGCCCGGCCAGAAAGTAAGTGGCGTGAATCGAAACCTTGGCCTGCAGGTAGAGCGTCCACGGACGCTCGCCGACGCAGCGCACGCCCACAGTCGTTCGACCCCAGACCCGCCCGCCCGCCGGCAGGAACGGCTCGAGCGTCGTGCAAGCGGCGAGACCGCGCGGAAACACGGTCGCAACGCTGATGTCGATCTTGCCCGGCAGTCCCACGGTCTGCTGCTGCAGATACGCGAGCGCGACGCGGCGGATCGATTCGCCGTCCTGTTGCCCGGCGGGTACGGGCGCGGCGGGTTGCGCGGCGATCTGGGCCTGCGCCGAAGCCGGCGACAACACCGGCGGCGAAGCCGTCACGCCGTTGCGCACGGCTGCGCCGCGCACCGGCGCCGCGGCTGAATACGCAGCGGCGTTGCCCGACGGAGCGTTGAGCATGGGCGGATTGGCGGCGATGGGCGCGACGCCCGCCGCCTGTCGCGCGACGGCCTGAGCCGGCGCCACCGTCACAGGCATGACTTCGCGTGCGGCGGGTTGCAGGCTCACGCGCATCATGCCGGGCACATTCGCAGGCAGGTTCGCAGGCAGGTTCGCAGGCACATTCGCAGGCAGATTCGCCGGCAGATTCGCAGCCACATTCCCCCGCGCGCCCGGCGCAGCCTGCGCGGCAGCCGTTTCGCCCGCGCCGGGAATCACGATCGCGCCGTCGGCTTGCGCCGCTTGCGCGAAGCGGTCAGCCTCGGCGCGCGCGCGCGCATTAGCGGCGAGCGTCGCGGGCGCAATGACCGGCGCGGCGGCCGTAGCTGGCGCTGCGGCGCGCGGCGCGGCCGACGGCGCGCTGACGCGCTCGGCCATCGCCTGGAGGTCGGCGGGATTCTTCTCGCCGGGGCCCGCGATCACGATCGGTCCGTTGTTCTCCTGCGCATGCGCCAGCGATGCAGCGGCGCACGCGCCGACCAGCGCCATCGCCGACAGCGCACGGACGCCGCGCGCAGCCATAGGGCGAGCCGTACGGCGCGCCGGACGGCCGATATCGCGCAAGGCAGGCTCGGCGGGCAAGGGCATGGTCGTTCTCCATCTGATGCATCGGTACGAATCGCATTCTAGAGATGGCGCCTCGCGTACAAACGCTGAATAGAGGCGTCCTTCCCCGGCTATTCGTCCGATTAAGACTTGCGCCCCGCCCGCACAATGCACCACATGCAAAAAGGCCATCCCGGCCTGCGCAGCCCAAACGTCTCTTATCGAACAAGGCGGGCGGCGGCGCGCAAGGGAGCCTCGGACCGTTCCACGGAGAACCCAATGCTGGACAAACTCGATGCCGAATTCGCCTTTGGCCGCCAGGCGCTCGATGTGCGCGCCTATCGGCAGGAACTGCTGTCGTCGAACATCGCGAACTCCGACACGCCTGGCTACAAGGCGCGCGACATCGACTTCTCGTCTTCGCTCGCGGGCGCGCTGAAGAGAAGCGCCGGCGCGAGGAGCGGCGCGTCGAACAACGCGCCGCTTGCGATGACGCAGCCGGCGGGCGTGTCGCAGGGCATGTCGATGGTGTCGACGGAGCCCGGTCACATGACGGGCAAGGCGCGTCTGATTCCGACGGGCGGTCCGACCGACGACTTCGGCAAGGTCGCTTACCGGATTCCGGCGCAGCCTTCGCTCGACGGCAACACCGTCGATCTGGACGCCGAGCGCGTGCAGTTCGCCGACAACTCGCTGCACTACGAGTCGGGCATGACGGTGCTCTCGAGCCAGATCAAGGCCATGCTGGCCGCGATCACATCGAACGGATAACGAAATGCACCGCCGCGCGATACGCGCGGCGGCACGCTGGATCAACGCTAGAAACCACACGCTACGGGATTAGACGCCGGTGCGCCGGCAAGAGAGGTCGAAAAGCCATGCCATCCCTGATGAACATCTTCAACGTCGCCGGCTCGGCGATGTCCGCGCAGTCGCAACGTCTGAACGTGACCGCGTCGAACCTCGCGAACGCCGACAGCACGACGGGCCCCGACGGCAAGCCGTACAAGGCGAAGCAGGTCGTGTTCGCCGTCAACCCGATCGGCGGCGCGCGCACGGGTTCCGGCCAGCAGGTCGGCGGCGTGCAGGTGACGGGCGTCATCGACGACCCGACGCCAATGAAGACCGCCTACGAACCCGGCAACCCGGCCGCCGACGCAAACGGTTACGTGACGATGCCCAACGTCGACCCGGTGCAGGAAATGGTCAACATGATTTCGGCTTCGCGTTCCTACCAGGCCAACGTCGAAACGCTCAACACCGCGAAACAGCTGATGCTGAAGACGCTCACGATCGGAACCTGAGGAGAGACGCCTTGACTACCAGCACCACTATCGGCAACAACGGCGCAACCGTTTCGCAGTCGTTGCTCGACACGATGAACGGCACGGGCAGTGCGTCGTCGTCGAGTTCGTCGGCCAGCGGGCCGTCGGGCAGCGATCTGCAGAACACCTTCCTGCAGCTGCTCATCGCGCAGATGAAAAACCAGGACCCGACCAATCCGATGGACAGCTCGCAGATGACCTCGCAGCTGGCCCAGATCAACACGGTGACGGGCATCCAGCAGCTGAACACGTCGCTGACGTCGCTCGCCTCGCAACTGACGACCAACCAGCAGACCCAGGCCGCGAACCTGATCAGCGCGACGGTGCTCGCCCCCGGCGACAGCTTCGCGGTGGCGTCGGGCAAGGCGACGGGCTTCGGCGTCACGCTCGCGAACGACGCGACGGACGTGCAGGTCACGGTGAAGAACGCGGCGGGCCAGATCGTCAACACGATCGACCTCGGCAAGCAGCCGGCGGGCACGATTCCCATCGGCTGGACGCCCGTCGACAAGAGCGGCAACGCGCTGCCTGACGGCACCTACACGATCACCGCGAGCAGCACGACGGCGAACGGCACGGGCTCACCGACCACGCTGTCGGCGGCCACAGTCCAGGGCGTGCTCAAGCAGCCCGACGGCACGCCGGGCCTCGTCCTTTCGAACGGCAAGACGGTCGGCCTCTCGACGATCGCCGCCATCATCTAAACGCACTCAGCATCACCGGATACGGAGACCGTCATGGGTTACCAACAAGGTTTGAGCGGACTGGCAGGCGCATCGAGCGACCTCGACGTCATCGGCAACAACATCGCGAACGCGAACACCGTCGGCTTCAAGATGGGCACCGCGCAGTTCGCAGACATGTATGCGAACTCGGTCGCCACGGCCGTCAACAACCAGATCGGCATCGGCACGCGCATGTCGGAAGTCGAGCAGAACTTCTCGCAAGGCACGATCACGAGCGACGACATCGCGCTGCACGTGGCCATCAACGGCAGCGGCTTCTTCCAGATGTCGAACAACGGCTCGCTGACGTACTCGCGCAACGGCGTGTTCCAGCTCGACAAGAACGGCTACATCGTCAACGCCGACGGCCTGAAGCTGATGGGCTACGCGGCCAACGCGAACGGCATCGTCAACACGGCGGGCACGGTGCCGCTGCAGGTGCCGACGGCCAATATTCCGCCCATCGCCACGAAGAACATCACGGCAGGTCTGAACCTGAACGCGCAGGACAACCTCGCGCTGGGTACGCCGACGGTGACGGGCACGAGCGCGACGGTGATCAATAACGGCGTGTCGATCACCGATCCGACCCAGGGCTCGAACGCGGACGTCTTCACGGTCACCTTCGACACGGCCACGCCGCCCAACTACACGGTGACGAACACCGCGACGAATGCGACCACCACGGGCGTGTACTCGGCCAATACGCCGATCAAGCTCGGCACCGGCCAGACCATCACGCTGGCAGGCACACCGACATCGACGGACACGGTCACCGTCACGCCGAATCACCTGGCCTTCGACCCGACCAACAACTCGACCTTCACGTACTCGACCTCGGTGCAAGTCTATGACTCGCTGGGTGGCCAGCAGCAGGTGGACATGTACTTCGTCAAGTCTGCCGCGGGCACGTGGGACGTGTACGCCGGCAAGGACGGCAGCGTCTCGACCACGAAGGTCGGCACCGCGAATTTCGACACGTCGGGCAACCTGATCGGCACGACCACGGGCACCCCGCCCGTTCCGACCTCGTCGCTGTTCACGTTCAACTTCTCGATTCCGAATTCGGACGGGTCGGCGACGCCGCAAAACCTGTCGCTGAATATCGCTGGCACGACGCAGTTCGGCAGCAAGGACGGCGTCAATGCGATGCACCAGGACGGTTTCCCGGCAGGGCAGCTGACGAGCTTTACGGTGGGCGCCGACGGCGTCATCACGGGCAACTATTCGAACTACCAGAACATGCCGCTCGGCCAGGTCGCGCTCGCGACGTTCGCGAACCAGAACGGCCTGATCAACCTCGGCAACAACGAGTACCAGGCAACGGCGGCTTCGGGCGCGGCCGTGGTCGCGGCGCCCGGTTCGACGAACCACGGCGTGCTCCAGGGCGGCGCGACGGAAAACTCGAACGTCGACCTGACGAGCGAGCTGGTGAACCTGATCACCGCGCAGCGTAATTACCAGGCGAACGCCCAGACGATCAAGACGCAGCAGGCCGTCGACCAGACGCTCATCAACCTGTAACGCTGACGTACCGACACCATCATGGACCGGCTCATCTACACCGCGATGTCGGGCGCGACGCAGGCGCTCGAACAGCAGGCCGTGGTCGCGAACAACCTCGCGAACACCTCGACCACGGGCTTTCGCGCCCAACTCGCGACGTTCCGCGCCGTGCCGATGGCGTTCGGCGACGGCAGCACGATTCAGGACGACACCACGCGCACTTTCGTGCTGTCGTCGACGCCGGGCGCGGACTACACGCCCGGCCCGATCCAGCCGACGGGCAATCCGCTCGACGTCGCGATCCAGGGCCCGGGCTGGCTGTCCGTGCTGACGCCCGACGGCACGGAAGCGTACACGCGCGCGGGCAACTTGCACGTCGATGAAAACGGCCAGCTGGTGAACGCCAGCAACATGCCCGTGGTGGGCGGCGGCGGTCCGCTGTCGGTGCCGCCCAACTCGCAGGTGACGATCGGCGCCGACGGCACCGTCTCCGCGCTGATCCCCGGCGATCCGCCGACGTCGATTGCGATCGTCGATCAGCTGAAGCTGGTGAACCCCGATCCCGCATCGCTGAAGCGCGGCGACGACGGCCTGTTCCACACGGCCGACGGCAATCCCGCCGACGCCGATCCGAACGTCAAGGTCGCGGCAGGCTCGCTCGAAGGCAGCAACGTGAACCCGGTCGCGGCGATGGTCTCGATGATCACCAACGCGCGTCAGTTCCAGATGCAGACCAAGATGATCGAGTCCGCCGACCAGAACGAACAGTCGGCCAACAAACTGCTCGACTTCAGCTAAACCGACCCAGATTGACGGGAGCGCGCGCGTTACGCGCGTTGCGTTACCAAGGAGAGAAGAACAGTGAACCGCTCACTCTACATCGCTGCCACGGGCATGAATGCGCAACAGGCGCAGATGGACACCATTTCGAACAATCTCGCCAACGTCAGTACGAACGGCTTCAAGGGTTCGCGCGCGGTGTTCGAGGACCTGCTGTATCAGACGATCCGCCAGCCCGGCGCGAACTCGACGCAGCAGACGGAACTGCCGTCGGGCATCCAGCTCGGCACGGGCGTGCAGCAGGTCGCGACCGAGCGCCTGTACACGCAGGGCAACCTGCAGCAGACGGGCAACTCGAAAGACGTCGCGATCAACGGCCAGGGCTTCTTCCAGGTGCTGATGCCGGACGGCACGAACGCGTACACGCGCGACGGCTCGTTCCAGACCAACGCACAGGGCCAGCTCGTCACGTCGAGCGGTTACCAGGTGCTGCCCGCGATCACGATTCCGCAGAACGCGACCTCGCTGACCATCGGCAGCGACGGCGCCGTGTCGATCACGACGGCGGGTACGAGCACGAGCCAGCAGATCGGCGCGTTGCAGCTCGCGACCTTTATCAATCCGGCCGGTCTCGATGCGAAGGGCGAAAACCTGTTCGCGGAAACCTCGTCGTCGGGCGCGCCGAACGTCACGACGCCGGGCCAGAACGGCGCGGGCGCGCTGAATCAGGGCTATGTCGAGGCGTCGAACGTGAACGTCGTGCAGGAACTGGTGAACATGATCCAGACCCAGCGCGCGTACGAAATCAACAGCAAGGCCGTGACGACCTCCGACCAGATGCTGCAGACGCTCAGCCAGATGCCCGTTTAAGCAGGCTGACCGGAAACACTTAGGCGGTAATCACGATGTCGCACTTCACCCGTACCCCGATCTCTCTGCGCAGCGCGCGGGCAGTTTCGATGCTCGCATGCGCCGGCGTGCTCGCAGCCGCGCTCGGCGGCTGCGGGCTCGTGCCGAAACAGCCGATCACCCAGCAACCGATGACGGCCGTGCCGCCGTCGCCGCCGTCGCTGCAGACGCCCGGCTCGATCTACAACCCGGGTTACGCGGGACGGCCGCTGTTCGAAGACCAACGGCCGCGCAATGTCGGCGACATCCTGACCATCGTTATCGCCGAAAACATCAACGCGACGAAGTCGTCGGGCGCGAACGCCAACCGCGACGGCACGACGAAATTCGGCGTGCCGACGGCGGGCTTTCTCGGCGGCTTCTTCGGCAAACTGAACCTCGATGCGAGCGGCGACAACACGTTCAAGGCGGCTGGCGGCGCGAGTGCGGCGAACACCTTCAACGGCACGATCACCGTGACGGTGATCGGCGTGCAGCCGAACGGCAACCTGCTCGTGAGCGGCGAAAAGCAGATGCTGATCAATCAGGGCAACGAGTTCGTGCGTTTCTCGGGCGTCGTCAATCCGAACACGATCAACAGCCTGAACGCCGTCTATTCGACCCAGGTCGCCGACGCGAAGATCGAATACTCGGCGAAGGGCTACATCGACGAGGCGCAGAACATGGGCTGGCTGCAACGCTTCTTCCTCAACGTCGCGCCCTGGTGATCATGCGTACCGTCTCTGCTGGCCGCTTCGGCTCTCTCTACCGCTTCGCTGCGCGCGCCTTCGCGGCGCTCGCGCTGGCGTGCGCCGCGCTCCCCGTCACGGCGCCCGTCGCCCACGCTGAGCGCCTGAAAGACCTCGTGCAGATCCAGGGCGTGCGCGACAACCCGCTGATCGGTTATGGCCTCGTCGTCGGCCTCGACGGCACGGGCGACCAGACGATGCAGACGCCGTTCACGACGCAGACACTCGCGAACATGCTCGCGAACCTCGGCATCTCGATCAACAACCAGCAGGCGGGCTCGAACACGTCCAGCTCGAACGCGCTGTCCAGCATGCAGCTGAAGAACGTCGCCGCCGTCATGGTGACGGCGTCGCTGCCCGCGTTCGCGCGGCCAGGCGAAGCGATCGACGTGACGGTGTCCTCGCTCGGCAACGCGAAGAGCCTGCGCGGCGGCACGCTGCTGCTCACGCCGCTCAAGGGCGCGGACGGCCAGGTGTATGCGCTCGCGCAGGGCAACATGGCCGTCGGCGGCGCGGGGGCGAGCGCGAACGGCAGCAAGGTGCAGGTGAACCAGCTCGCGGCGGGCCGCATCACGGGCGGCGCGATCGTCGAGCGCTCGGTGCCGACCACGATTTCGCAAGCGGGCACGATGCAGCTCGATCTGAACGACATGGACTACGACACGACGCAGCGCATCACGGCCGCGATCAACAATGCGTTCGGCTTCGGCACGGCAGTCGCGCTCGACGGCCGCACGATCCAGCTGCGCGCGCCGACCGACCCCGCGCAGCAGGTGCAGTTCATGGCGCAGTTGCAGAACCTCGATGTGAAGCCCGCGCAGGCCGCCGCGAAGGTGATTCTGAATGCCCGCACGGGTTCGATCGTGATGAACCAGATGGTCACGCTGCAGAGCTGCGCCGTCGCGCACGGCAATCTCTCCGTGATCGTCAACACGCAGCCGGTGGTGAGTCAGCCGGGCGCATTCTCGAATGGACAGACCGTGGTCGCGCAGCAGTCGCAGATCGCGCTGAAGCAGGACAACGGCGCGCTGAAGCTGGTGACGGCGGGCGCGAACCTCGCGGAAGTCGTGAAGGCGCTCAACGCGCTGGGCGCGACGCCCGCCGATCTGATGTCGATTCTCCAGGCCATGAAGGCAGCGGGTGCGCTGCGAGCCGATCTCGAGATCATCTAAGGAACAACCAGAATGAACTCCGACACGACGCGCAACGCCGCAAACGACCTGACCAACCGGTTCGCCCTCGACGTGCAGGGCTTCGACGCGATGCGCGCGCAGGTCAACGCGAATCCGCGCGAGGCGATGAAGTCGGCGGCCAAGCAGTTCGACGCCGTCTTCACGCAGATGATGCTGAAAAGCATGCGCGACGCGACGCCGTCCGACGGTCCGTTCGACTCGCACGACGCGGCCACTTTCACGTCGATGATGGATCAGCAGTTGTCGCAGCAGATGTCGTCGAAGGGTATCGGCGTGGCCGATGCGATGCTCAAGCAGCTGATGCGCAACTCGGGCATGTCGGCCGACGATTTGAACGCGGGCAACAACGCCGCGATGAACGCGCTCGCGAAGGCCTATGCGAACCCCGCGAACAACGGCGCGCTGAAGATGGGCCGCGGCTACACGGCGAACAGCGCGCTGACACCGCCCGTGCGCGGCGACGGCTCATCGGACAAGGTGGACGCGTTCGTCGACAAACTCGCGGCGCCCGCGCAGGCAGCCAGCGCGGCGACGGGCATTCCGGCGCGCTTCATCATCGGCCAGGCCGCACTCGAATCGGGCTGGGGCAAGCGCGAGATCAAGAAGTCAGACGGCAGCACCAGCCACAACATTTTCGGCATCAAGGCGGGCGACGACTGGACGGGCAAGACAGTCGCCACCGTCACGACGGAATACATAAACGGCCGTCCGCAACGGGTGGTCGAGAAGTTCCGCGCATACGATTCCTACGAGCAGGCGATGACCGACTACGCGAGCTTCCTGAAGTCGAATCCGCGTTATGCGCAGGTGATCAATTCGTCGCGCGACGTGAATGGCTTCGCGCAGGGCATGCAGCGCGCCGGCTACGCAACCGATCCGCACTACGCGAAGAAACTCATTTCGATCATGCAGAAGATGGTGTGATGCGAGCGTAGCGTTTTCTCGCGTGATACGGTGAAGCGCGGCCGCTTGCGGCGCCTTGCGACAGCGGTGCACAGCCGGCATGCCCCGTGGCGGTGTAGTGCCGCAAACCAGATGAACAGTCCGATCGCTTTGGCGGTCGGCTCGAGCCGCGTTTCTGCTGTGCCGTCTGTTTCCCGTCCTTGGCCACATTTCTCTTCCAGTCGCTGCACGTTCACTTGTGCTGCGTGCCGCATGCCGGGTCGATCCGCTTTTCGCGTCTGGATTTCGCGTATCCTGTCTTCGTTGCGGTGTCAAACGTTTGCGGAAAATATTTCGTAACACGGGTCTAAACTTTGGGCTGACGCTGCCGCTAAACAGTCACACCTGATACCGGAAAGCAGCACGAAAGCCCGGTCCCACGCGCGATTCGCGATCCTTGCAGGCGGGCTCAAGCCCGGCCCGCCACGCTCGCGAGACGTGCCCGCAAGAACGATGAGAAATTGGCAAGGCCATGAATACCACCCAGTCGAATGGTGATGATCTTGAGACGGAAGGCGTCGACTTCGGCCGACGCAACCCGCTCGAGATCGGCGTGCAACTGCGCAACCTGCTCAATCGCGGCGATTTTATGACCGTGCAGTACAAGGGCGGTCAGTTGGTGACGAAGATTCTTGAAGTGGACGTGCGCGAACGCACCTTCACGTTCGACTGGGGCGCACTAGCCGAACAGAACCGCGGGCTGCTGTCTTCGCCTGAAGGCCATTTCCACGCGACACCCGATGGCGTGCGCGTTCACTTCGTCACGCAGACGCCGCGCGAAACGACCTTTGAAGGCCGTCCGTCGTTCGAAGCCGATTTCCCTGAGGTGCTGTACTACGTGCAGCGCCGCGAATATTTCCGCGTCGACGCACCGTTGCTGGACCCGTACACCTGCCGGGGCCGGCTGCCGGACGGCGAGGGCTTTCGCTTCGAGGTGCAGGATCTCTCGCTTGGCGGCATCGCGATGCGCACCAGCGACGAGCGCGTGAGCACGCTCGAACATGGCGTGCAATTGCTCGATACGGAAGTGTTGCTCGGCTCGCTGGGCACGTTGCACCTCGATCTCGAACTGATGTCGAACCGCGCCGTCGCGCTGCCGAATGGCACGAAGCGTTACACGCTCGGGTTCCGGTTCCTGTCGTTGCCGGGGAATGCCGAGAATACGCTGCAGCGGCTGATTACCCAGCTGGAGATGAAGCGGCGCTCTTTGGCGAGGGCTTGAGTTTTTTTTAGCGCCTTCGCGGCGCGGGCGTTGCCGGTGTTCGCTGCCCTTTGCGTGGGCATTCGCGTTGTGCCTTCGCGGCGCGGGCGTTGCCGGTGTGTGTTGCCCTTTTCGCGGGCATCCGCGATAGCGCCTTCGCGGCGCAGGCGTTGCCCCTGTGCGGGGCGGCACTTACTTTCTTTGCCGCCGCAAAGAAAGTAAGCAAAGAAAGCGGGCTCACACCGCCAATCCTTGACACGAACCCACGGGCTCCCGACATCCCCACACTTCGCGCGGCAGCGCACCTGCTCGCGTGTGTTGCCTCGCACTTGCGCGCGCCTCACCCACTACGCACTCCCCGTCGCGGCATACATCCGCGAAATGCGCGCGCCCTGTGCGGCAAACTCTGTGTAGGCCTTCGTGTCGCACAGGAAACCATCCAATCTCCATTGGTCCGCCCAGTTCGAGCGCTGCCTTACAGGGCGAGCCAACCTGCACACCGTTTACCGAAATGGGGCATTAAAACCTCGATACGGCTTGCCGTGCTACGGATACACGCAGCGATTGAGGCGTAAGCGAGCACGTTGGCAACCGATATCAACGAGCAAGCTGTGGCGCGAAGTGTGGGGACGTTGAGGGCCCGTGGGTAGGAACAAGCATTGGCGGTGTGAGCCCGCCCGCTTTCTTTGCTTACTTTCTTTGCGGCGGCAAAGAAAGTAAGTGCCGCCCCGCACAGGGCCAACGCCCGCGCCGCGAAGGCGCAACGCGGATGCCCACGCAAAGGGCAAGCACACACCGGCAACGCCCGCGCCGCGAAGGCACAACGCGAATGCCCACGCAAAGTGCAAGCACACACCGGCAACGCCCGCGCCGCCCAGGCGCAACGCGGATGCCCACGCAAAGTGCAAGCACACGCCGGCAACGCCCGCGCCGCGAAGGCGCAGCAGAAAGCGGAACCTCATCGCGAATGTCAGCGAAAAAAGCCCTGCGCAACAGAAGAACAAAATTCCATTCCCGCCCTCAATGTTCGCCTCGCGACGCCGATATACAAAGTGTCCGGTCAACCTGGCGGAGCCCAAACCCCGCCCCTTACGCCGTCTTTCAGGATGACGCATGTCCAGCAACCTCTTTAGCATCGGCCTCAGTGGACTCAACGCAGCCCAATGGGGGCTGACGACGACGGGCCAGAACATCAGCAACCAGGCAACGCCCGGCTACAGCGTCGAGCGTCCCGTCTACTCGGAATCGAGCGGCCAGTACACGGGCTCCGGCTACATCGGCAGCGGCGTGTCGACGACGACCATCCAGCGCCAGTACAGCCAGTACCTGACGACGGAACTGAACAACGCGCAGTCGCAGTCCGGCTCGCTCAACAGCTACTACAACCTGATCGCGCAGCTCAACAACATGGTCGGCAGCCCGACCACGGGTATCTCGAGCGCGATCACGAGCTATTTCACGAGCCTGCAGAACGTCGCGAACGATGCGTCGAATCCGGCAATGCGCCAAAGCGCGATCAGCAGCGCGCAATCGTTGGCGGACCAGCTCAACGCGGCGGGCGACCAGTACGACCAGCTGCGCGCGAGCGTCAACACGCAGCTCGGAGACGCGGTCAAGCAGATCAACACCTACACCGCGCAGATCGCGCAACTGAACGCGCAGATCCAGTCGCTGAGCGCGCAAGGCCAGCCGCCCAACCAGCTGCTCGACCAGCGCGACCTCGCCGTGTCGAACCTGTCGCAACTGGTCGGCGTGCAGGTCGTGCAAAGCGATACGGGCTATAGCGTGTTCATGGGCAACGGCCAGCCGCTCGTCGTCGCCGACAAGAGCTTCAGCCTGACGACTGTCACGTCGCCGTCGGACCCGACGGAGACGGCTGTTGCCTACGCAGGGCTCGCCGGTGCAGCCGGAACGACGACGCCGCAAATCCTGCCCGACAGCGCGCCGCTGGGAGGGCAGATCGGTGGGCTGATGACGTTCCGCAACCAGTCGCTCGACCCCGCCGAGGCGCAACTCGGTGCGATCGCCACGAGCTTCGCCGCGCAGGTCAACGCGCAGAACTCGCTTGGCATCGACCTGAAAGGCAACGCGGGCGGCGCGCTTTTCACGGTCGGCAATCCGATCGTCTACGCAAACACGAAGAACACGGGCGGCGCGACGCTCGGCGTCACGCTGACGAATGCAGCGCAGCCGCCGGCGAGCGACTACACGCTGTCGTACGACGGCACGAACTACACGCTCACCGATCGCGAAACGGGCCGGGTCGTCGGCCAGTCGACCTCGCTGACCTCGCCGATCGGCGGCATGCAGTTCACGCTGTCGGGCGCGATGAATCCCGGCGATTCGTTCACCGTCGACCCGACGCGCGGCGCGCTGAACGGCTTCGGGCTGACGACGACCGACGGCTCGGCGATTGCGGCTTCGTCGCCCGTGCTGGTGTCGAAGGGCACGGCGAACACGGGCAACGCGACGGTGACGCAATACTCGGTGTCGGCGGGCTATACGATGCCGTCCACCACGACGACCCTCACGTACAACGCGGGAACGGGCTCGCTCTCCGGCTTCCCGATCGGCTCGACCGTCACCATCGCCGGCACGCCGCCGACCAGCTACAACATCACGGCTGGCACGCCGAACGTGCCGTACAACCCGGCCATGGGCGCGTCGATGACCATCACGGGCGGCACGATCAACAACGTGTCGCTGCAGATCACGGGCGCGCCCGCGAACGGCGACACCTTCACGATCGCGCCGAACCCGGGAGGCGGCAAGGACGGCCACAACGCGCAGGCGATTTCGAATCTGGTGACGGCGAAGTCGATGGGCAACGGCACGCTGACGCTGACCGACTCGTACGCGAACTACGTGAACGACATCGGCAACCAGACGAACCAGGTGCAGGCGTCGAGCAAGGCCCAGACGTCGCTCGTGACGCAGATCACCACCGCGCAGCAAGCGATCTCCGGCGTCAACATCAACGAGGAAGCGGCGAACCTGCTGCAGTACCAACAGCTGTATCAGGCGAACAGCAAGGTCATCCAGACGGCCCAGACGATGTTCCAGACGATCCTCGGCATTTTCAATTGAGGCGTTGAACGACTATGCGCATCTCCACTTCGCAATATTTCGGCATGAACGTCCAGACCATGGACGATCAGCAATCCACGCTCGCGCAGCTGTATCAGCAGCTGTCGAGCGGCGTGAGCCTCCAGACGCCGTCGGACAACCCCGTCGGCGCGGCGCAGGCGGTGCAGCTCAGCATGCAGGCCGCGACACTCTCACAGTACGCAGACAACCAGAACACGGCACTGGCGCATCTGCAGGCGGAAGACAGCTCGCTCACGAGCGTCAGCAGCGTCCTGAACGCAATCACGACACAGCTCGTCCACGCGGGCGACGGTTCGCTCAACGACGCCAACCGTGGCTCGATAGCGACAGAGCTGCAGGGTTTGCGCAACCAGCTAATGGGTATCGCGAACGGGACTGACGGGTCGGGCAACTACCTGTACGGTGGTTATCAGGCGACGACGGCGCCGTTTTCGGTCGCTCCAAGCGGCGCCGTGCAGTACAACGGGGACAATGGTGTGCAGAACGTGCAGGTCACGAGCACCCGCAACATCCCCGTTTCCGATACTGGTCAAGCGGTCTTCATGAGCACTTCGACTGCCGGCAGCGCGCCTGTGACGGGTGGCGCGTTGGGCAACTCTGGCACTGGCGCAATCAGTGGCGTGACGACGAACAACACGACCGACCCGACCAATAGCGACAAGTTCACGATCAACTTCACGTCGGCGACAACATACACCGTCACCGACAACACGGCGAATACCACGAGCGCGCCGCAGACGTACACGGCGGGTCAGCCGATTACGCTCGGCGGCGGCGGTCAGAGCGTGACGATTTCGGGCGCACCGAACGCCGGGGACAATTTCACGGTTGCTCCTGCGGCGCGAACCGCCGATGTATTCGCCAATCTCGACAGCGTAATTGCCGCATTGCAAACACCTGTGAATGGACAGAGCGGACAAGTCAATCTCAAGAACGCGTTGAATACGGCGCTGACGCAGTTTCAGAATACGCTGAACAACGTGACAACGGTCCAGACCTCGGTGGGTGGGCGCGAGCAGGAAATTCAGGCATTGCAGTCCATCACGCTGTCCAACAATCTGCAGACGCAGAGCAATCTGGCCGATCTGACGCAGACCGATCTGACGTCGGTGATCAGCAAGTACACGATGACGCAATTCTCTCTGCAGGCTGCGCAGCAGGGATTCTCAATGATCCAGAAGCTGTCGCTGTTCGATTACATCGGGAATTAATCCTTTCTGGCCTTTCAGCCCAGAGTTTTTCTGGAAGCGCCTTGGTCTTCGGCGTTGCGCCTCTCGGCCAAGGCGTCGCCGCTGTGCGGGACGGCGCAACGCGGATGCCATCGAAAACTACAACTACAAAAACCCAGCGGCCACGCGCCCCATCTCCTCGATCCCGTTCTCGAACGCGCGCGCGAAGAAAGGCATCATATTCGGCAGCAGCAGCTGGATCAGCAGCAAACCCGTGACGACGGTCAGCGGCAATCCCACCTGAAACACGCCGATCTGCGGCGCAGCCCGATTGAGAATCCCGAGCGCCAGATTGGTGATCAGCAGCGCCGTCACGATGGGCAGCGCCAGCATCAGGCCGCCGCTGATCACCGTGCTGCCCCATCCCGCCAGCACACGCCAGCCGCTCGCGCCCAGCACGTTCGCCGAAACGGGCAGCGCCTGGAAGGTCTGGATCAATGCCGACAACATCTGCAGGTGGCCGTCGAAAGCGAGAAATGCAAGCACGGCGATCATGTACATGTAGCGCGACATCACGTCCGTCGAGCCCGACGCGTGCGGATCGAAAAAGGTCGCGAAGCCGAGGCCCATGCTCATGCCCATGATGTCACCCGCCGCCTGCACAGCGCCGAACACGACCTGCATCGTGAAGCCGAGCGCGGCGCCGATCAGGAACTGGTTGACGATGATCCAGATGCCCGGCGCCGAAAACACCGTGACCTGCGGCAGGGCGCCGATCGTCGGCGCGACGATGATCGTGATGAACGCCGACAGGCCGACCTTGACGCGTATCGGCAGCGACTTGTCGCTGAAGGCGGGCGCGGTCGCCACCAACGCAAGTATCCGCACGAACGGCCACAGGAACGCGGTGAGCCAGACGTTCAGCTGCTCGTAAGTGACGGAAAACATCGCGCGCCGAAAGAGAGAAAAAGAAACGCGCTCAGTTAGCGAGCGTCGGAATGCTGGTGAACATGTGGCGCATGTAGTCGAGCATTTTCGCGAGCATCCACGGCCCGATCAGCACCAGCGTCACGGCGATTGCGAACAGCTTCGGAATGAACGACAGCGTCGTTTCGTTGATCTGCGTCGCGGCCTGGAACAGGCTCACGATCAGACCGACCACCAGCCCCACGAAGAGCGGCGGCGCGGCCAGCAGCAAGGCGACGTACATCGCTTCGTGCGCGAGGGTGGTGACGGTTTCCGGCGTCATGATGCAACTCTCCCGGTGGTCGTGAACGTCAGGCGTGGACGTCGAGCGTGGACGTTAAACGAAGCTCTGCGCAAGCGAGCCGATGATCAGCTGCCAGCCGTCGACGAGCACGAACAGCATCAGCTTGAACGGCAGCGATATGGTCGCGGGCGAAATCATCATCATACCCATCGACATCAGCACGCTCGCCACCACCATGTCGATGATCACGAACGGAATGAACACGGTAAAGCCGATCTGGAAGCCCGTCTTCAGTTCGCTCGTCACGAACGAGGGCACCAGCAGCGACAGCGGCACGTCTTCCGGACCCTGCATCGGCGCGGCGTGCGAAATACGCGCGAACAGAGCGAGATCGCTCTCGCGGGTCTGCTTCAGCATGAACGCCTTGAACGGCGCGACGCCGCGCTTCACGGCTTCGTCCATCTGGATCGTGCCTTCGGAAAACGGCTTGTAGCCGTCGGTATAGGCCTTGTCGAGCACGGGCGACATCACGAACAGCGTGAGGAACAGCGCGAGGCCGACCAGCACCTGGTTCGTCGGGGTGGTCGGCGTGCCGATCGCCTGACGCAGCAGCGACAACACGATGATGATGCGCGTGAAGCTCGTCATCATCAGCACCATCGCGGGCAGGAACGACAGCATCGTGAGCAGCAGCATCGTCTGCACGCTCAGCGAGTACGTCGTGCCGCCGTTCGGTCCGGGGCTCGTGTTGAACGCGGGCAGGCCGCTGGCCTGTGCATGCGAAAGCGTCGGCAGCGCGAACAGCAGCGCGGGCACGGCGATCGGCGCAAGCAGCGCGGCGCGCTTCAGGATGCGCTTTTTGATCGAAACGGGAGCCCGCGTCGAAGCCGCGGGAAGGGCGTGGGAAGTCACAGCGCAGCCGCGCTGCGCGTCAGATCGGTCGTGCTGCATTACTGTTCTCCGCCTTGGCGTCGCTGAAAGCGCTTGCCTGCTTCGTGTTTGAGCGCGTCGCGAAAGCGTTGTCCGAAAGTGCCGCTCATCTGGACCGGGCCGCCGGCACTCGATGCGCCGGACGCCGGAAAGGCCGTATTGGTGGGAAGATGCGCGCCCGTCGCCGAGCCGGCGGGCATCGTATGCAGCAGGCGCACGTTGCCGGGCGCTGCGCCGAGCACGAGCCACGTGTCGCCGATTTCGACCACGGCCACGCGCTCCTTGCCGCCGAGCGACGTGCCGCCGACTGTCTTCACGATGCCGCCGCGCCCGCCCGGTTGCAGATTGAAGCGGCGCGCGAGCCACGCGAACGCGAACACGAGGCCGATCACGACGGCGAGCCCGACGATGGTCTGCAGCACGGCGCCGACGCCGAGCGCCGGCACCGCCGTTCCCGCGCCGACGCTCGAGGCGATCTTCGCGGCGTTGTTGACGGCGTTCATGTCGGCGGCGCGCGCGGCGTTCGGCGCGATGCCGGTGAGCGCGACGCATGCCAGCGCGAGCGCCGACGCGAAGCCCGACGTGAAGTCCGACGTAAAGCCCGACATAAAGCGGAACGTGAAGCGGGCGCGGCGCGCGAGCGGCTGGCCGCTCGCGTGGGACGCGGTCCGGGTCACTGCGTGTTTCATCGGTTCAGCTTCCGGATACGCTCGGACGGCGTGATGATGTCGGTCAGACGGATACCGAACTTGTCGTTCACGACCACCACTTCGCCTTGCGCGATCAGGCACCCGTTGACGAGCACATCCATCGGCTCGCCCGCGAGTCCGTCCAGCTCGACGACGGAACCTTGCGCGAGTTGCAGCAGGTTGCGGATCGCGATCTTCGTGCGGCCCAGCTCGACGGTCATCTGGACGGGAATGTCCAGGATCATGTCGATGTCGTTGCGCGTCTTGCTCGGCTCGACCTTCGACAGCGGCTGGAACACGCCCGCCGTCGTCGCGCTCACCGACGTGTTGTTGTTCTGCTCCGCCAGCGCGCTCGCCCAGTCGTCGAGCGCTGCTTCTTCGGCGCCTGCGCCCGCCAGCGGATCGCTGACCCTGGAGTCTTCCGGCATGTCCATCTCGGGTGTCGAGTTCAGCTCAGTCATATCCCGCTTCCTTCATCTGTTCCGCTGCGCTGATCATCTTTTGCACGCGCAGTGCGTATTGACTATTGAAAATTCCGTAGCCGCATTCCATCACCGGCACGCCGTCGACTTTCGCCGTGATGTGCTCGGGAATGTTGATGGGCAGCACGTCGCCCGCCTTCATGTTGAGAATCTGCTGGAACGTCACGGGGATCTGCGCGAGATCCGCCGTCAGTTCCACTTCCGCTGCCTGCACCTGCTGCGACAGCACGCGTACCCAGCGGCGGTCCACTTCGAGCGCTTCGCCCTGGATCGGCGAGGAGAGCACGTCGCGGATCGGTTCGATCATCGAGTACGGCATGCAAATGTGCAGCGTGCCGCCCGTCGGGCCGAATTCGATCGAAAACTGCGTGACAATCACGATTTCGTTCGGCGTGGCAACGTTTGCGAACTGCGTGTGCATTTCCGAGCGCACGTATTCGAACTGCAGCGGCCGCACGCTTTTCCACGCCGTCGTGTAGTGCTCGAACACGAGGCCGAGCAGCTTGCTGATGATGCGCTGCTCCGTCTGCGTGAAGTCGCGGCCTTCGACGCGCGTATGAAAGCGCCCGTCGCCGCCGAACAGGTTGTCCACCACGAAGAACACGAGGTTCGGGTCGAACACGAACAGCGACGTGCCGCGCAGCGGCTTCACGTGGACGAGGTTCAGATTCGTCGGGATCGGCAGGTTGCGCGTGAACTCGCTGTACTTCTGCACCTTCACCGGGCCGACGGAAATTTCCGCCGTGCGCCGCATGAAGTTGAAGATGCCGACGCGCAACAGACGCGCGAAGCGGTCGTTGATGATTTCGAGGCCGGGCATCCGGCCGCGAACGATGCGTTCCTGCGTCGCAATGTTGTAGGGGCGAACACCGGAGCGGTCGGACTCGCCAGATTGCGAGTCGGATTCGCCCGTGACGCCCTTGAGGAGGGCATCGACCTCCTCCTGGGACATGAACTCTTCGTGGCCCATTCCTATTCCTCGTGCGTCCCTTCGCGATTGATGGCGCGGTTGAAGATGAAATCAGTCAGCGCGGCGCGCTGTTACTGGACGACGAATTCGGTAAACAACACGTCCGAGACGTGCACCGGCTGAGCGTTTGCCTCGGTGGGCTCTTCGATCAGTTTTTCGAGTTCCGTGGCGAGCGCCTTCTTGCCGTCGAGCGTCGCGAGTTCCTCGGGATGCTTGTTCGACAGCGCGAGCAGCACGCGGCTGCGGACTTCGGGCATGTGTTCCGTCAGATGCTCCTGCACTTTCGGGTCGGCGAGCTTCAGCGTCAGACCGATGCGCAGATAGTGCTGCTGGCCGTCGTCGGACTGCAGGTTCACCGTCATCGATTCGAGCGGAAAGAAGATCGGCGCGGGCGCGGGAGCGGGCGCTGCTGCCGTCGCGGGCGCGGGCGCGCGCTTCGACATGAAGAACCAGACGCCTGCGCCGGCGGCGCCCGCCGCGACCAGGACGATCAGCAGGATCACCACAATGCGCTTGACGAGCCCCGGAGAGGAGGGCTTCGCGTTGACTTGCTGGTTTGCGGTCGTGGTTGCCATGAAATGATTGCCTCAATGCTGTAGGTGAATTTTCAGGTGTCGGACGATGCTGCGATGTGTCGAAAAGAAGGGAAATTCAGGGTTAGCTCGATTGTTTAACGCTGCGCTGGCTTTTTCGTTTTTCGTGCCGGTTTTGGTTTTTGCCCTGTTATCCGCTGGTTTTACGCTGCGCTGGCATCCGCGTCATGTTTTCGTTCTTCATGCGTTGCCCCTGTGCGGGGCGGCACCTACTTTCTTTGTCCCCCAAGGGGACTTCCTTCGGGGCGCAGCCGCAAAGAAAAGTAGGCAAAAGAAAGCGGCTCACACCGAGCCTCTTGACTATCGTCAGCAAACCTCGACGGCCGCATGTGCGGCAAACTCTGTGTAGGTTTGCGCGCTTTATGCATAAGCACTTCGGACCAGGTCCGGAGTACTTTGCATGCGGCGCGACGGACTACACACAGTTTGCCGCTGCTTGGGCTGTCTATATTCCTTTGCGATGGTCAAGCGGCTCGGTGTGAGCCGCTTTCTTTGGTTACTTTCTTTGCGGCGGCAAAGAAAGTAACTGCCGCCCCGCACAGGGGCAACGCTAAAAATGCGACAACAAAAAGCGGATGCCACCGCCAAGGCAAAACACACAAAAATCAGGCAAACGTATCGACAAGCCCGACCGTGCGCCGCACAGGCACATTCACAGCCGTCGCGCTGCTGTCAGCGACATCGATCCCCGCATCGACACCGCGGCTGCCACTGCCGCCCGAACGGGCGCCGCCACGTTCGTCCTGTCCTTGCTGGCTGCTCTGCCGCGCAAAGCCGTCGCTGACGCTCGCACTTCCCAATCCGATACCGCCTTGCTCCATCGCTTCGCGCAGCTTCGGCAGCGCGGCTTCGACCGCGTCGCGCACCTGCTGATGCTGCGAAACGAAAAGAGCATGTGCATGGTTATCGGCAACCTGCAGGACGACCTGTAGCGGGCCGAGATCGCGCGGATTGAGCGTGAGTTCCGCCGTCTGCTGATGCGCGTTGGTGAGGAACACGACCTTCTGGCTGAACGCGTCTTCCCAGTCGGACGCGCCAACCTGCGGC
>BBSL01000041.1 GCA_001319865.1 Burkholderia sp. E7m39
CTTGCGCAGCGTTCGCGCTCGCGGCGGCAAGGGCGTCGGCGGGACTGGGCTGCGCGGCGGCTGCCGTCGCCGAGGCCGAGGCCGTGGCGGCGGCATTGCCGGCGTCGGGCTTCATGCCGCGCAGGTCGGCGAGCGTCACGCCCTTGCCCGCGCCACCGCCGCCGCCGAGCAGCGCGTCGCCCGAAAGCCCCGCCCCAATTTCGCCGATGCCGCCACGCCCGTCGCGGGCACAACGCCCTGGCTGTTGGCCATCGCGGCGAAGGCGGCCTGCAATGCGTCCTGCGTCGCTTTGGGATCGAGCGAAGCAATCTTCTTCGACGGCGTCTGGATCACGGGCGTGGTCGTGTTGCCCGCAACCGTAGTTGAATCCGTTGCCGCCGGCTGCGTGGCGGCGTTCGCGGCATTCGTTGCGTTGGCGGCGTCCGCGGCGCTGCTTGCCTGGGCTTGCGCCTGCGCGGCGGCGGCGGCGGCCGCTGCGGCTGCCGCGGTTTCAGCAGCCGCCGCGCTGGTGGTCGGCGCGTCGCCGCCCGGCTTCGATGCCGTGTCGGTCTTGCCCTTGCCGTCCGTGCCGCTCGTGCCATTGGCGCCATCCGTGCCGCTGGAGGCGCCGCTTTGCTGCGTAGCGTCCGCGGATTTCGTGCTGTCGCTGTTGTTCGCGCTGTCGGCGGCGCCGGTGTTGTTCGACGCGTTGTTGGCGGGCGGCACGTCGTGCACGCTGCCGCCCGAGCCATTTGAACCCGGCTGCGAGGGCGAGGGCGTCGCGCCCGGCGCGGGCGTCGGCGCGGCGGCCTGATTTTGCGCGGCAATGCTCTGCTGCAGCGTGGTCGAGAACGGCGGTACGCTGCCCGCGTTCGCGCCGTTCGACGCGTTGCTGCCCGACGTACCGCTCGTCGTGCCGAGCAGCGAGGTGATCAGTGAAAGAGGCGACATGCTGGATCTCGTGTGGTCGTGTCAGTCCGGTTGCGCGACCTGCGATGCGTCGCGCGCGCGAGGCGTCGTCATGCGCCTTCCGCGCGCATCCGCAGAATGCGCGCGCCGTATTCGTCGGCGTCCCGTTGCTCGCGGCGTGCCGCGATCCTGGCTTCGGCGGCGATGCCGCGTGCTTCCAGTACTTCGTAAGAGCCGAGCTTCTGCTTGCTTTGCTGCCATTCGGGCTTGGCAGCCTCGACGCGCGCCGTCGCCGTTTCCAGCAACTGGCGCTGCTGGCCGATGGCGGCGTCGAGCGTGTCGATGAACGCCTGAAAGTTGCGCATGTTGCCGGCGGCCATGCCCGCTTTCGCGGTCTCGGTGAAACGGCGGTGGTATTCGTCGCGGTACTCGATCAGCGCGTTCAGCTGCGCCTCGACGTCGTTGCGCTCGCGTTGCACGCGGCCGAGCTTGCGCGCGGCTGCATCGACATCGTCTTGCGCCAGGCCAATCAGCGTCTTGATCGGGAAATGCTTGCTCATTCAGTCGTTCTCCCTTAGCCGAACAGCGAGTCGAGGTGCGCGAGGCTGGTGTCGAACCCGGCGCTTTCGCGAAAACCCTGTTGCAGGAATGCTTCCATGCGCGGATACAGCGCGATGGCCTTGTCGAGCACGGCGTCGCGTCCCGCCGAATACGCGCCGACGTTGATCAGGTCGCGGTTGCGCTGATAGCGCGACAGCATCTGCTTGAACTGGCGCGTGCGGTCGAGATGCGCATCGCTGATGAGCGCCGTCATCGCGCGGCTGATCGACGCTTCGATGTCGATGGCGGGGTAGTGGCCCGCTTCGGCGAGCGCGCGCGACAGCACGATATGGCCGTCGAGAATCGCGCGCGCCGAGTCGGCGATCGGGTCCTGCTGGTCGTCGCCTTCCGTCAGCACCGTGTAGAACGCGGTGATCGAGCCGCCGCCTTCGGGGCCGTTGCCCGTGCGTTCGACGAGCGCGGGCAACTTCGCGAACACGGAGGGCGGATAGCCCTTGGTCGCGGGCGGCTCGCCAATGGCAAGCGCGATCTCGCGCTGCGCCATCGCGTAACGCGTCAGCGAATCCATCAGCAGCAGCACGTGCTTGCCATGATCGCGGAAATATTCGGCGAGCGACGTCGCATACGCGGCGCCCTGCATGCGCAGAAGCGGCGACACGTCGGCGGGCGCGGCCACCACGACCGAGCGCGCGAGACCTTCCTCGCCGAGAATCTGCTCGATGAATTCCTTCACTTCGCGGCCGCGTTCGCCGATCAGGCCGATCACGATCACTTCCGCGCTGGTGTAGCGCGCCATCGTGCCGAGCAGCACCGATTTGCCGACGCCCGAACCCGCGAACAGGCCCATGCGCTGGCCGCGTCCGACGGTGAGCAGCGCATTGATCGCGCGCACGCCGACGTCGAGCACTTTATGAATCGGCTCGCGATGCAGCGGGTTGATGGTCGGCGCCGTGAGCGGCGCGTCGTTGCGCGCGTTGAGCGGGCCGAAGCCGTCGAGCGGCTTGCCCGATGCATCCACCACGCGGCCGAGCAATTCCCAGCCGACGGGCAGACGCTTCGCGCCCGCCATCGGATCGGCGATGGGCGCCGTTTCCAGCGGATAGACACGCGCGCCGGGCAACAGACCCGCGACTTCCGTCGTCGGCATCAGAAAGAGCTTGTCGCCCGAAAAGCCGACCACTTCGGCTTCCGCCATCGCGCGCGTGCTGCCGTAGGGCAGTTCGATCATCACTTCCGCCCCGACGGCGAGCCGCAAGCCGACGGCTTCGAGCACCAGACCGGCGGCGCGCGTCAGACGCCCGCAGGCGCGCAGCGGCCGCGCGATCTGGTTGCGCTCGCGCAAACCGTTCAGACGGCCGCGCCACGCTTGCAGATGCGGATTGTCCAGCAACGCGGGATCGGGCTCGCGGCGGGGCGGCGGCGCCGAGTCGCGGCTCGCGGGCGCGGCTGCGGGATGCGGCGCGGCGGCTTGCGGCTCTCGGGACGACTTGGCATCGGTGCTGCCCGCGTGGGCTTCCGAAATCGCCGATTCCAGCGCGGCGAGCGACTCTTCCATTTGCGCGACGGTGAGCGCTTCCGCGCCGAACGACGCCAGCGCCAGCTCGCGCTCGAGCGGCGTGAGGTCGCTGTGCTGGATGTCTTCGATGGTCGGCTTCACCATGTGCTCGCCTTGCCGAGCGCAGCGGCGACGCGCTCCCAGCGCGTGCCGATGCCGGCGTCGACTTCGCCCGTCGACGAGATGGCGCGGCAGCCGCCGCGTTCGATGGCGGGATCGGTGCGCACGTTCCAGCCGCGCGTCTGCAGTTCCTCGAGCAGATACGCTTCGACCACGGGCAGATCGGCGGGACTCACGATCAGCGCCGGCGCGCCGACCAGCGCCGGTTCCGTCGCCATCACCTCGCGCGCGGCGGCGATCAGCGCCGTCGGGTCATGCTGGACATGCTGGCGCACCACTTGTTGGGCGATGTCGAGCGCGAGCGCGACGATCGTTTCGGACAGTTCGTGTTGCGCGTTGTCGAGCGCCACCTTGAAGGTCTCGGCGAGCGCGGCGAGCTGCGCGGCTTCCGCGCGCGCTTCCGCCTGGCCTTGCTCGAAACCTTGCGCGCGGCCTTGCTCGTAGCCGGCCTGATAGCCGAGCGCCTGACCGGCGACGTGGCCCGACGCGACGCCCTGCGCATGCGCGGCGTCGCGCAGCCGCTGCAATTCCGCTTCGAACGCGCCGTCGTCGACTTCGGGTTCCGGCTCGGGAACCGGATCGAACGAGGCCATCTCCCAGCGCTGGTAGGCCGGGAGGCTTCCCTCGCGCATGGGGTCCTGGTCAGACATATGCATCTTCCGCCTTGCCGCCGATCACGATGGCTCCGGACTCGGCGAGATTGCGCACGACCTGCAGGATCTTGCGCTGTTGCGTTTCCACTTCCGACACGCGCACCGGGCCGCGCGCGTCGAGGTCTTCCGCGAGCAGCTCGGCTGCGCGCTGCGACATGTTCGACAGGAACTTCTGGCGCAGCGCGGGCTGCGCGCCCTTGAGCGAGATGATCAGCGTCTCCGACTCGACTTCCTTCAGCAGCAACTGGATCGCGCGGTCTTCCAGGTCGAGCAGGTTGTCGAACACGAACATCTGGTCGATGATCTTCTGCGCGAGTTCCGCGTCGTACTGGCGTACGTTGTCGATGACGGACTCTTCGTGCTGGCCCGGCAGGAAGTTGAGAATTTCCGCCGCCGTGCGGATGCCGCCCATCGGGCTGCGCTTCAGGTTGTCGCTGCCGGAGAGCAGGCCCGTCAGCACGTCGTCGAGTTCGCGCAGCGCGGCGGGCTGGATGCCGTCGAGCGTCGCGATGCGCAACAGCACGTCGTTGCGCAGCCGCTCCGTGAAGCAGGTGACGATTTCCGACGCCTGATCGCGGTCCAGGTGCACGAGAATCGTCGCGATGATCTGCGGGTGCTCGTTCTTGATCAGTTCGGCGACGGCCGCCGAGTCCATCCACTTCAGCCCTTCGATGCCGCTCGTATCGCTGCCCTGCAGGATACGGTCGATGATCGCGCCCGCCTTGTCGTCGCCGAGCGCCTTCGTCAGCACCGAGCGGATGTAGTCGTTCGAATCGAGCGACAGCGCGGTGTGCTTGTCCGCCTCGGAGACGAACTCGTGCAGCACTTCGTCGATCTGCTCGCGCGTGATGTTCTTCAGCGACGCCATCGCGACGCCGATCTTCTGGACTTCGCGCGGACCCAGAAACTTGAATACGCTCGCGGCTTCTTCCTCGCCGATCGACATCAGCAGGAGCGCGCTCTTCAGTACGCCTTCAGTGCTCATCGGACACCCAGCTCTTCACGACGGTTGCAACGATCTTCGGGTCCTGACGCGCGATCTGACGCGCATATTCAAGATTCCGCTCATATTTGGCCTTGTCGCTTTCCAGCGCGACCAGCGAACCTTCCACTTCTTCCTCGGCGGCGATGGCCGCGGCGCTCGGCAAGCCGTCGAGCACCGGCTCGTCCGGCGACGGCAGCGCCGCCACGGCCTCGACGGGCGGCGGGAACGCGCGGCGCAGCGCCGGCTTCACCATCACGAAGTAGAGGAACAACGCGACTGCGCCGATACCCGCATACGTCGCGATCTGCTTGTACATCGCGATCATGTCCTTGGTGCGCCACCACGGCAGGTCGGCATCAGGATCGGGAATCGTCGTGAACGCGCTGTTCACCACGTTGACGGAGTCGCCGCGCGCCTGGTCGAAGCCCATCGCGTCCTTCACCAGCTGCGTGACCTGCGCGAGCTTGTCGGCGGGCACCGGCTGCATCGTCGCGTGGCCCTTCGCGTCGACCACGCGCATGTAATTCACCACCACCGCCACCGACAGCCGCTTGATGCCGCCGATCGCCTTTTCGGTGTGGCTCACGGTCTTGTCGAGTTCGTAGTTGGTGGTCGCGTCCTTGCGATCGCTGACGGGCGTGGTCGTCACGCCGCTTGCGCCGTTCGCGCTCGCGACGATCGGTGCGGACGCCGGCTGCGGCGGCTGGTTCGACAGCGCGCCCGGCACGCCCTGGGCGCCGCTTTGCGACATTTCCGTCGCCGTGCTGGTCTGCTGGCTGCGGATCGCGGCCTGCTGCGGGTTGGCGTTCGGGCCGTAGTTTTCCGACGTCTGCTCGCCCTTCGAGAAATCGATGTCGGCGCTGACAGACGAATGGGCGTTGCCCGAGCCGAACAGCGGCGACAGGATCGCGTCGATGCGCTGCTGCGTGTTGTGCTCGATCTGCTGCACGTACTTGAGCTGCGTCGCGTCGAGACCGCTGCCGTTGGCGCCCGCCTGCGTCAGCAGATTGCCGTCCTGATCGATGATCGTCACGTTGCGCACGGGCATGTCGGGCACGGCCGACGACACCATATGCGTGATCGCCACGACCTGGCCTTCGTCGAGCATGCGCCCCGGATACAGATTCACCAGCACCGACGCCGACGGCGCTTCGCGGTCGCGCACGAACACGGTGGGCTTCGGAATCGCCAGGTGCACGCGCGCCGTCTTCACCGACGAAATGGATTCGATCGTGCGCTGCAGTTCGCCTTCCAGCGCGCGCTGATAGTTGATCTGCTCGGCGAACTGGCTGATGCCGAACTTCTGGTTATCCATCAGCTCGAAACCGACCGAGCCGCTCTTGGGCAAACCCTGCGACGCCAGCCGCAGACGCATTTCGTGAACCTGGTCGGCGGGGATCAGGATCGCGCCGCCGGCGTCGGAAAACTTGTAGGGCACGTTGGCCTGCTGGAGCGCGGCAACGATTGCGCCGCCGTCCTGATCGGAGACATTGCTGTACAGCACCTTGTAATCGGGCGCACGCGACCAGAGGATCAACCCGGCGATCACGGCCACCAGCACCGCGACGGCGAAGATCAGCGGCGCGCGGGGATTGCCGCGCATCTGCGTGAGCGACGCCGGGAGGCCCGGGAAGCGCGACGCGAAGCCGCTGCCCGTGCCGCCCAGGTCGACGCCCGCTGCGCCGGCCTGGGCCGCTCCCACCGTGCCCGGCTGCGCGCCGGCGAGGCCCATGCGGGCGTCGGGGTTGATCAAAGGGTTGGCTGACGAATCCATGCGTCGGGTTTCTCCGGAATGCTTTTGCGTTTCCGCCCACCCGGCGCCCGAACCTGCGGCGCCTGTCGACGGAGACTTTCACGCTAGGGATTATCCGCATGGGGACGCAACCCGATGCGCCGAATAGCGGGGGGTTTCCCCCTTACTTTCGCGGCTTTCGCACAGGGCCCGCTGCTATGCTTCGTGTCCAATCGGTGCATGGCGCGAGGGCGCGCCGGCATCTCAACCGAGGAGAGAACATGACAACGGCGATCAATCCGCTCCAGCAGGCGTTGCAGCAGATGCAGTCGATGGCGGCGCAGGCCGCGGGCGGCAGCACGCCGGCTGCGGGCGAATCGGGCGCGGCCACGGCGGGCGGCTTCGCGTCGGCGCTGAAGGCGTCGATCGACAAGATCAGCAACGACCAGCAAAGCGCCGTCGGCGAAGCGCATGCGTTCGAGCTGGGTGCGCCGAACGTGTCGCTGAACGACGTGATGGTCGACATGCAGAAGGCCAATGTCGGCTTCCAGTTCGGCCTGCAGGTGCGCAACAAGCTGGTGTCGGCCTACAACGACATCATGCAGATGGCCGTCTGAGCGGCGCGCGCGCTGCCGTCCGACGTTGAGGGAAGGTTGGGCGGCGGTGCGCGGTTTATCCACGGCGCATCGGGTTCCGGCGCCGGGCCTGCATCGGCCTGCATCGGGCCCGGGTTTCGCCGGATGTGCCGTGCCGCTGCCTTTCGTGATCCGGCCGGTTTCGAGCGGCCGCCTTGCAGCGGGTTTCGCGTCTGCGTTTCGCGCGCGGCCGCGCTTTCCTGACGCTTGCTTCCAGCGGGCTAAAGCTTTATTCGTACGAACCGATAACCTTGTTACAAGGGCAGTCCGGAACGCGCGCCGCAAGGTGGCGCAGCGTCGGGCGCCCGTCCGCTGTCAGTTCGAACGTCACCCGCAATAGAGGAGGAGCGCCGATGTTTTCCCCGGGACACTCTGGAGCCAATGCTTATGCTCGCGTTGGCGTCGAGACAGGGGTGATGGGCGCGAGCCCGCACCGCCTGATCGTGATGTTGTACCAGGGTGCGCGCAAGGCGATCGCGCAGGCGCGCATGCATTTGCAGCAGGGCGACATTCCGGCGCGCGGCGAGGCGATCGGCAAGGCCATCCAGATCATCGGCGACGGGTTGCAGCAGGCGCTCAACCGCGAAGCCGGCGGAGAAATCGCAGAGCGGCTCGATGCGCTCTACAGCTATATGACGCGGAAACTGCTCGAGGCGAATCTGAAACAGAGCGAAGCGCTGCTCGTCGAAGTCGACGGGCTGCTGGCGACGCTCGAGGAAGCCTGGGTTGGAATCGCGCCGGAGATTGCGCGGATGGCGATGCAGTCGTCCGCGGAAAGCATGAGATGAGTCCGAACGCAGACTATTTTGCCCGCTACGAGGCGATCGCAGCGATTTCAGTGCAGATGGTGATGGCGGCGCGAAATGCGCTGTGGAACGAGCTCGTCCTGTTGCAGGACGAGTATCGCCATCTCGTCGACGCGCTGAAGCACGCGGAAGACGGCGTGCGCCTGTCCGACGACGAGCGCGCGCGCAAATTCGACCTGATCCGCCAGATTCTCGCGAACGACGCGACGGTGCGCGATCTCGCGAACCCGCGCATGGCCAAGCTGCAGGCGCTGTTCGCGCCGACCCGCCCGGCCATTGTGCTGAAAGAACTTTACCAGGCGCGCTAAGCGCTTTCCCACAGTCCCATACGGCCGCCAGCGGCCACCCAGCGTCACTGCGCGAGAGGAAGCGGGCATGAACGGAATCGACACGGCGGTGGCTTCAGTGCTAGCCAGCCGCATCGACAGCCTGCTTGCCGTCGGCGCGCGCACGGGCACGGCCGCCTCGCAGGCGGACGCCTCGCTCAACGTCCGAACCCCGCCCGCACCGCCCATCGCGATGATGCCCGCGCCGTTGCCCGCGTCCGCGCAGACGGCATTGTCGGCCGTCGCGCTGACACTCGACGCCATCACCCGCTCCGGCGGCGAAGCGACGCCCGCGCTGGTGGGACAGTTGCCCCTGTGGCCCGCGGCGCCCGCCATCGATATCGCGCCGCTGCCGCTGTTCGACGCAGGCGCAAATGCGTCGCAGGCGGCGGGCGCAGGCTACCCGGCGGCGGGGGGAGCGGGTGGATCAGGCGGAGCGGGCGCCTCGCAGGGCGCGGACGGCGCGCATGCGGCGCAGGCTTCGAACGCGGCCGCGGCTGTCGTCGCCACGCAAGTGCCCGTCGCCGAACTGGCAGCGGCGCTCAGGCGCACCGTCGACGAAAGCGGCCTCTTCTACGAATCCCATCTGGCGCAATGGCTGTCGGGGCAGCGGCCCGCGGGCTCGCTCGCAGGCGAGCCGCAGAACCGTCTCGCCGATCCCGCGTCGCAGTTGCCGCTCGAACTGAGCCACGACGCCGACGATTCAGGCTCGTGGGCGCAAGGCCGTCCCGCCGCCAACTCGCCGGCTGCCGCGTTCGCGGCCGCTGTCGCCATGGCGCGCGGCGCGCCAGAAGGTCCGCAGACCCAGTCGGCGCGCTTCACGACGTTCGACATGGCGACGCACGACATCATCGATACACCCGACGAGCCCGCGCACGCCGCGCAGCATGCCGTGGGCGGCAACCCAGCCGGCGCGGGCGAGGCCAACGCCGCGCAGCAGAATCCGCTGTCGGCCGCGCTGCATCCCGCGACGATTCCCCTCGTGCGCCAGCAGCTCGATCTGCTCGCCACCGGCCAATTCCGCTGGACGGGCGAGGCCTGGCCGGGCGCGCGCCTCGACTGGACCATCGAGCAGGAGGGCGACGAATGGCGGCGCAGCGGCAACGGCGCCGCCGCCGCGGACGACGACTATCCGTGGCGCACGCGCCTCACGCTGTCGCTGCCGTCGCTTGGCACCGTCGACGCCGAACTCACGCTGACAGGCTCGCGGCTCGTCGCGCGCGTGCAGGCCAGCCCGGGCGGGGCGGCGCGCCTCGCGGCGCAGGGCGAGACGTTCCGGCAGCGGCTTGCGCAGGCGGGCATCGAGCTGAGCGGACTGTCGATCCGCGAAATCGGCGGCAGCCTGCCGGCAGGCGGTGCGGCGGCGGCCGCTGCGGCGGCGGCGTCGGCTTATGCGCGGTCGGCGGACGGCGCAAGCGCGCCGGAAGCCGCCGACGACAGCTTCGACTGGGACATGCAATGAGCCGCACGAATCGCAAGAGCGCCGCCGCGCTGGTCTACGATTCGCACGGCCACGACGACGCGCCGCGCGTCGTCGCGAAGGGTTACGGGATCGTGGCCGAGATGATCGTGCAGCGCGCGAGGGAAGCGGGCCTCTACGTGCACGAGGCGCCCGAAATGGTGTCGCTGCTGATGCAGGTCGATCTCGATTCGCGCATTCCGCCGCGTCTGTATCAGGCGGTCGCCGAGCTGCTGGCGTGGCTGCACCGGCTGGAAAGCGGCGCCGCCGACGAGCCGCCCGCCGCCGACGTCACCGTGTCAAACGGGCCGTAAAACCGCCCCCGTATTTTCAAAACCGCATCATCACCTTGAGCAGCGCGCGCACGCGCCAGCCGTACGGCGGCGCGATCAGGCCGCGCGCGTTGAAGCGCGCCTGCGTCAAGACAGGCTTCATTTTCGAAAACGTCACGAAGCCTTCGTAGCCGTGATACGCGCCCATCCCGCTCGCCCCGACGCCGCCGAACGGCAGGCTCTCGCACGCGAGATGCATCAGCGTTTCGTTGATCGACATGCCGCCCGCGATCGTTTCGCGCGTCACGCGCCCGATGGTCGCCTTGTCGTCGTCGTACAGATAGAGCGCGAGCGGACGCGGACGCGCGTTGACGTAGGCAATGGCGTCGTCGAGGGTGTCGTACGGAATCACGGGCAGCAGCGGCCCGAAAATCTCTTCCTGCATCAACGCGGCCGTATCGGGCGCGCCCGTCACGGCGACGGGCGGAAAGCGGCGCGCATCCGGATCGGGCGAGGCGTCGGCGAGCGCGTGCAGTTGGGCGCCCTGTTCGCACGCTTCGTCAGCGAGACGTTCCAGACGCTGGAAATGGCGTGCCGAAATGATCGACGTGTAGTCCGCGTTGCGCGCGAAATCGGGATACGTCCGCGCGACGCGCGCGCGTGCCCGCTCGACGAACGCCTGTTCCTTGCCGCGCGGCACCAGCACGTAATCGGGCGCGATGCAGGTTTGCCCCGCGTTCAGCACCTTGCCCGCGACGATGCTGTCGACGGCGTAATCGAAACGCGCGTGCGGCCCGACGATCGCGGGAGACTTGCCGCCGAGTTCGAGCGTGACGGGCGTCAGATGTTCGGCGGCGGCGCGCATCACTTCATGGCCGACCTTCGTCGATCCCGTGAACAGCAGGTGATCGAACGGCTGCGCGCTGAACGCGGCGGCGAGCGCGGCATCGCCGTTGACGACGGCCACGTGATCGTGTGCGAAGGTCTGGGCGATCAGTTGTTCGAACAGCATCGACGTGCGCGGCGTCAGCTCCGACATCTTGATGATCGCGCGGTTGCCCGCCGTCAGCGCGCTGATCAGCGGCCCGGCCGCGAGCAGCACGGGATAATTCCACGGCACGATGATCCCGACCACGCCGAGCGGCTGCGGCACGACCTTCGCGTGCGCGGGCAGCAGCCACTTGCTGGTCGCGCGGCGCTGCGCTTTCATCCAGCGCTTGCCGTGGCGCAGCGCGCTGTCGATTTCCTCCTTGATGAGCAGAAATTCGGCCAGCAGGCTTTCTTCTTTCGCACGATTGCCGAAGTCGGCGTGCATGGCGTCGGCGAACGCGTCGCTGCTGTCGAGCAGCACTTCGCGCAAGGTCTTCAGATGTGCGGCGCGCTCGTCCCACGACGGATACGGCGCGCGCAGATACGCGGCGCGCTGCTCGCGCAACAGGGCTTGCAGCGCCGCGATATCCGGCAGATCGTTTTTCATCGTCTTCCCCGTCTTGTTGTTGTGTGCTGTTGCTCGTTCCGTTGCTCGTTCCGTTCGAGATCAGCCCGCGAATGCGCGGTCGACGATCGCCGCGTGATCGAACGCGGACGGCAGCGTGCCGTAGACGCGGCCGCTTTCGCCGCAGCCGTCGCCCAGACGCGTCGCGATGAACGCATCGGCCACGAACTCGGGCGCGTGCTGCGCGAGCAATACCGCTTGCGCGATCAGCACGATCTGCTGCGCGATGCGTCGCGCCGATGCCTCGCGCGCGTCGGGCGCCGATGTCAGCGCGCTCACCAGCCGGTCGAGCGCCGCATTCAGCGCGGGATGCGCACTCGCTTCCTGGCGCCACGCGCCGAGCAAGGCCTGCGCGGCGTCGGGCTCGCGCTCCATCGCGCGCAGCACGTCGAGGCACATCACGTTGCCGGAGCCTTCCCAGATCGAGTTGACGGGCGCCTCGCGATAGAAACGCGCCATCTGCCCTTCTTCGACGTAGCCGTTGCCGCCCCAGACTTCCATTGCTTCGCCCGTGAATTCGAGCGTGCGCTTGCAGACCCAGTACTTCGCGGCGGGCGTGACGAGGCGCCGCCATGCGCGGTCTTCGGGCGCGTTGGTCGTGTCGTCGAACGCGCGCGCGAGCCGCATGAACAGCACCGTCGCCGCTTCCGATTCGAGCGAGAGATCGGCGAGCACGTTGCGCATCAGAGGCTGATCGGCGAGATGCTTGCCGAACGCGACGCGGTGGCGCGCGTGGTGGACGGCCTGCACGAGCGCCGCGCGCATCAGCGCCGCGCTGCCGATCACGCAGTCGAGCCGCGTGTAGTTTGCCATCTCGATGATGGTGGGGACACCGCGCCCTTCGTCGCCGATCATCACGCCGTAGGCATCGAAGAATTCGACCTCGCTGCTCGCATTCGAGCGGTTGCCGAGCTTGTCCTTCAGACGCTGCACGCGCACCGCGTTCTTGCTGCCGTCGGGCGCGAAACGCGGCACGAAGAAGCACGACAGGCCTTCGTGGGTGTCGGTGCGCGCGAGCACCAGATGCGCGTCGCACTGCGGCGCGGAGAAAAACCACTTGTGGCCGACCAGCCGGTAGGCCGCGCCGCGCCCGCCGCCGTTGGCGTCCAAAGCGAACGCCTGCGTGCGGTTGCTGCGCACGTCGGAGCCGCCCTGTTTTTCGGTCATGCCCATGCCGACCATCATCGACGTCTTGTGTTCGAGCGGCACGTCGCGCGGATCATGTTCGCGCGAGTAGAGCTTGTCGCGCAGCGTGTCGAACAGGGCGGGCTCGCGCTGCAGGACGGGAATGCTGGCGAAGGTCATCGTCAGCGGACAGAGCGAGCCGGATTCAATTTGCCCATGCAGAAAGTAGCCGGCGCAGCGCGCGGCCATCGCGCCCGGCCGTGGGTCGGAAAACGGCAGCGCATGCAGACCTTCGCGCCGCAGCAGGCCGAGCAGCGTGTGCCACGCGGGATGGAATTCGAGCGAGTCGATGCGTTCGCCGCGCGGGCTGAAGGTCGCGAGTTCGGGTGTGTGGCGATTGGCGAGATCGGCGAGCGCGAGCACATCGGGCGCGCCGAGCGTGGCGCCGTCGCGCAGCAGCGCTTCGCGATGCCACGCGGCGCCTTCGCGCTGGACGGCGGCATCGAGCGCGGTATCGCAGGAAAACAGGTTGTAGTTCGCAAGCGGCGGAACCTGATTGATCACGTCATGCGTGTTGCCGGGGCCGAAGCGTTCCATTCGATGTCTCCGTTTGACGGACGCGCGCCGTCCGTCTCGCGGGGCGCTGTTTGACGCAAGCGCGCAAGCCGGGTGCTCGATGGGCGGCGCGCGAATGACCGTGTCTGAATGAAGGCCGCGCATAGGCTGTGGCGCGGACAGCACCTTTCATCATAGGGGTGCGGCTCGGCTTGCGTTTAGAAGGATCGCTCTGACACGTACGCCGCGTGATCTGCCGTCGCTCCCTACAATGCGCAGACCGCGCACGTAGACAACAAGTGTGCACGAGACAGAAGCCGCCAGCAACGCAGCGCGGCCGGGACAGTGGGCCGTCGCATGAACCGCGCAGGAAGCGGATGGGGCGCGGCACAGGAGGAGCGGATGCAATACGACTACGTGATCGTCGGCGCGGGTTCGGGCGGCTGTGCGCTCGCCGGGCGCCTTGCGCAGCAATGTCCCGACGCGACCATCGCACTGATCGAAGCAGGCCCGCACACGGACCGCAATCTGTTCGTCAGCATGCCGCTCGGCGTCGCGGCTCTCGTGCCGTTCAGGCTCAATACCAACTACGGCTATCTGACCACGCCGCAGCCGGGGCTCGGCGGGCGGCGCGGTTATCAGCCGCGCGGACGCGGCTTCGGCGGATCGAGCGCAATCAACGCGATGGTGTACACGCGCGGCCATCCCCTCGATTACGACGACTGGGCTCGCCTCGGCTGCGACGGCTGGGCATTCGACGACGTGCTGCCGTATTTCCGCCGCGCGGAGTGCAACGAGCGCAATCAGCACGGCAGCGACGCGCTGCATGGGGCCGACGGGCCGCTGAGCGTGTCGGATCTGCGGTTTCAGAACGTGTTTTCGCATCGATTCGTGAAGGCGGCCGTCGAGGCAGGCTTTCGCCACAACGACGATTTCAACGGCCCGATGCAAGAAGGCGTCGGCTTCTATCAGGTGACGCAGCGCGACGGCCAGCGCTGCAGCGCCGCGCGCGCGTATGTGTACGGACACTCGCGGCCGAACCTGCACACGCTCGCCGATGCCGCCGTGCTGCGCGTGGTGTTCGACGGCCGGCGCGCGACGGGTGTCGAAGTGGTGCGCGGCGGCGTGAAGGAAATCGTCGAGGCGCGCGCGGAAGTCGTGCTGTCGGCGGGCACGTTCAACTCGCCGCAACTGCTGATGTGCTCGGGCATCGGTCCCGCCGACCAGTTGCGCGCGTTCGGCATTTCCGTGCTGCACGACGCGCCCGAAGTGGGCCGCAACCTGACCGATCACGTCGATTTCAACATCAACAAGCGCGTGTCGTCGACGCAGCTCACGGGCTTTTCGCTGCGCGGCTTCGCGAAGATGGTGCCGGGCTTCGTCTCGTATCTGCGCAGCGGCCGCGGCATGCTGACGAGCAACGTCGCGGAAGCGGGCGGTTTTCTGAAGAGCAAGCCGACGCTCGACCGGCCCGATCTGCAACTGCACTTTTGCACCGCGCTCGTCGACGATCACAACCGTCACATGCACTGGGGCCACGGCTATTCGCTGCACGTGTGCGTGCTGCGCCCGCATAGCCGGGGCGCCGTCACGCTCGCGAGCAGCGATGCGCGCGAAGCGCCCGTCATCGATCCGGCGTTTCTCAGTGATCCGCGCGATCTCGAACTGCTTGTCGAAGGCGTGCATCTGTCGCGGCGCATTCTGGACGCGCCGTCGCTGGCGTGGTGCGGCGGGCGCGAACTGTACACGCGGCCCGGCCAGACGGACGCCGAATTGCGCGCGACGATCGCCGCGCACGCCGACACGATCTACCACCCGGTGTCGACCTGCCGGATGGGCGGCGACGAGCGCTCGGTCGTCGATACGCAACTGCGCGTGCGCGGCGTAGCGGGCCTGCGCGTGGTCGATGCTTCCGTAATGCCGACGCTGATCGGCGGCAACACGAATGCGCCGACGGTGATGATCGGCGAACGCGCGGCGGATTTCATCGCGGCGGCGCGCCGCGCCGCGACGAGTCCGTCGACGGCCGTCGAGCCCGCGCGCGCGTCGTGACCACCACGCAGGATGGCGCGCGCGGACATGCGACCGGCCGCTGACTTTCAAGCGCTCCTAGGAGCAATCCTAAAAAGCTCGCGAATCCTGCATCGATTCAATTCTGAGATTTTCCCACTCCTATAATCGCCGCCCACGAAGGGCGCATGGCGCGCATTTCGAAATTCAGGGAAACGAATCGATGGTTGTCAATGTGATTCAACTGATCCGGTCTGCATTGCCGGACGAGGTGGTTCGACAACTGTCGAACTGCCTGGGATTGCCGCCCGACGCGACGGCGCGAGTCATGGGCGTTAGCATGCCGCCGCTGATCGCTGGCCTGCTGAACAGGTGCGCGACCCTCGACGGGGCCCGGGCGCTGTTTGCAACCGTCCTCGGCCAGGAAGTCAACGCGGACATCGCCGAGCACTTGCCGCGCATCATCGCGAGCACGACAGGCGTCACGCAGCTGTCGTCGACGGGGCGACAGTTGCTCGAGCATTCGTTCGAGCGCCGCATCGACGGACTCAGCGACGCTGTGTCGATGCAGACCGGCGTGCCCGCGCACGCGACACACGCGATTACGGGCATCGTCGGCAGCATCCTGATGGGCGTGCTCAAGCGGCACCTTCTCGATCATCAGGGCAACATCGGCCAGTTGCCCGCGCTGCTCGGCCAGCAGTTGCCCGTCATCGCGCCGCATCTGAACGACGGCCTCACGACCGTGCTCGGCCTGGGCGCCGCCGGTGCGTTCGCGAACGCCATCGGCGCGCAGGTGCGCGCGGTGTCGTCGCATTTCGAGCCTCCCGCTCCAGCGCCGGCGCCCGCTCACATGCCCGCCGCCCCGGCAGCAGCGGCTGTCGCGCGGGGTCCGGTCGAGCCGGTCATGTCGGGCGGCGCGGCGGGCGCGCCTGCACCCGCGCCCGTGCGTGAAGTGCGCCATGTTGGACCGGCCATGAAGCACTGGTTCGGCGTCGCGGCGTTGTCCGCGCTGCTCGGCGCGATTGCGGCGATGCTGACCTGGATGGCGCTGGGCTTCTGTCCGGCTGCGTCCAGCTTCTTCGTCCACGATGCCGTCGGCGCGACGCCTTCGGCATCGCCTGCGATGGCAACCGCGCCGGCAACCGCACTGGCAGCCGCGCAGCCCGCCCCGGACGCGGCGGCGAACGCCGCGGCGAACAGCGCCGCGAGCGCTTCCGGCAAGATCGATACGAACGCCGCCAGGGACTCGCGGCTAACCGTCTCTGTCGACGAAAACGGCAAGCCGACGGTCGCCGCGACCGTGCACGACGCCGCCGAAAAAACGGCGCTGCTGGGCGCGCTGACGAAGAAGTTCGGCGCTGGCCAGTTCGACGCCGATATCGCCGTCGACGACGGCACGAAAGCGGCCGACTGGCTCGCGCATCTCGATGCGCTGATGCCGCTGATGTCCGTGCCCGGCGCCGAAATGACGATCGACGGCACGCACGTAGAGCTGAGCGGCACAGCCGCCGATACGAAAGCAGGTTGGCTCGACCGGTTGAAGGGACAACTCGGCGCGCCGTATCAGGTGAGCGCGTTTGATGCCGCGCAAGCCGTCGCGAACGCCGCGCAGTCGTTCAGGAACGCGGCCAAGTCGCTGCTGGCGCCGGGCGCATCGTGCGCGAGCGCGGAGCTCGTGAGGACGCTGAACCTGCAGGTCGTCAATTTCGCCTCGCGCGATGCACACGTGCCGTCGACTGCTTTCGACGATCTGAACCAGTCTGCGCACATGCTGAAATCGTGCGCGGCGGCCGGCCATGCGCTGAAGCTCGAAGTGGCGGGCTATTCGGATAACGTCGGCAGCGAGGCGGCCAATCTGGAACTGTCGAAGGAACGCGCCGAAGCCGTGCGCGCATTTCTCGTCAAGGCGGGTGTGAGCGCCGATGCGCTCATCGCTCGCGGCTACGGCGACGCGCGGCCCGTGGCGAGCAACGCGACGGAAAGCGGACGTTTCGCGAACCGGCGCATCGAGTTCAGCGAGGCGCGAGACCAATCGCAGGCGCAAGTCCAGACGCAATAGACGCGGCCGCTCGCGCGTTCATCGCCTCAGACGCGATGCCGCGCGGCAACCAACCGGGCGGCATTGTTCATTTCAGCGCCGGTTTCGCTCGATCCGGCGCGGACGCGGGCACATCGAAAGTAGGCGGATGCGTGAAGTTGTCGGTGGAGAGTCCCGGCAGCGTTTCGCGCGCGACGTCCAGCCACGCGCGCGCGGCATGCGATAGATAGCCGTTGCGCCGCCAGCCGATCGCCATTTCCCACGGAATCTCCGGCGCGACGACGGGCCGGCAGGTGAACTGCGCCGCGTCGAGCCGCCGGCAGTACGGCGCGGGCAGCAGCGCGATGCCGACGCCCGCCAGCACCAGTGCCGCCATGAAATCCCAATGCCCGCTGCGACCGACGATCTGCGGCGCGAAGCCCGCGCTGCGGCACGCCGTCAGCACGACGTCGTTGAGCGCGAGGCTCTCGCCGTAGAACACGAACGGCTCGCTGGCGAGATCGGCGAGCGGCACGTCCTGCAACGCGTCCCAGCGGGAGCCGTGGCGGGCGACGAGCCATAGCAGCTGACGCGTCATCGGCAGCACGTCGATCGTCTCGGGATCGACCGGCTGCAGCACGCCGCCGAGTTCCAGTTCGCCGGAAATCAGCGCGGCCTCGATCGCCTTCGAGCCCTGCTCGAACAGTTTCAGCTCGACCTTCGGATAGCGCTGCCTGAACGCGGCGATGGCGGGCGTGAAAAGCGAGCCGCCCATTGGCGGAATGCCGATCGTCAGTTCGCCGCGCCCGAGCTTGTCGAGGTCGTTCAGTTCGGCCTGCAGCTGCGCATACGACGCGAGCACTTCCTGTCCGCGCTGATAGACGATGCGCCCGGCGTCCGTCAGCACCATCTGCCGGCCGTCGCGCAGCAGCAGCGGTGAGCCGATTTCGTCTTCCAGCGATTTCACCATCTTGCTGATGGTCGGCTGCGTGACGAACATCTGCTCGGCCGCGACGGTGAAGCTCTGCTGCCGCACAACTTCGACGAAATAACGCAGAGCGCGCAGTTCCATGGTCGGTTTTCCTCGAATTCCATTCTGGAATGATTTGGATAATTCTAAGTCATTATATTTATGGTGCAGTGCACCCTATACTGAACCTCATCCAAAAGTCACCTAGGGTTTGCCATGATCTCGCCGCTGATCGCCCGTTTCGCCGCTGCCGTCCGTCTGGATGCGAACTCGCCTGTCGCGAAGTTCGGCCGCATCGCCGTGCAGAGCGCCGCGATCGCGGCCGTCTGGTTTGCCGCCGACTGCATCGTGCGCCGGTTCGGCTTGCCGGTGCCGGGCGGCGTGGTGGGCCTCATCGCGCTGCTGGCGCTGCTGTTTTGCGGCGGCGTCGCGCCGCGCTGGGTGAAAGCGGGCGCCGACTGGCTGCTGTCGGACATGCTGCTGTTCTTCATTCCCGCCGCCGTGGCCGCCGTCCAGTACGGCGGGCTGTTTCGCGAGGACGGCTGGCGCCTCGCGCTCGTCGTGGTCGCGGGCACGCTGATGGTGATGGTGGCCGTCGCCTTTGCCGTCGACCAGGCGGCGCGACTCGAACGGCGCCTCGCGCTGCGTCGCGTGATGGTGCAGCGCGCGCCCCTCGAGCGCCGCCTCGCAGACAAACGATTCCTGTAAACCATTCGGCCCGATCCAGTCATGAGCGCCTTCTACACATCCCTGTTCGCCGACGACGCGTCCCGGCTCATCGCCGCGGGCTGCTTCGTGCTGACGGTGGCGCTCTATTTCGCATCGAAGGCGCTGTACGCGCGGCTGAAGTCGCCGTTTCTCACGCCGCTGCTCGCCGTGCCCATCGTGCTCGCCGCGATCGTGCTGGCCGCGCGGATTCCCTACGCCGTCTACTTCCAGGACACGCGCTGGCTGATGTGGCTGCTCGGCCCCGCCACCGTCGCGTTCGCGGTGCCGATCTACGAATATCGCGAACTGCTCAGGCGCCATTGGATTTCGCTCACCGTGGGCGTGACGGTCGGCATCGTCGTGGCGGTGGGCGGGTCGCTGGCGCTCGCGAAGGTGCTGCATCTGTCGCCGGAACTGCAGCGCAGCCTGATGACGCGCTCGGTGTCGACGCCGTTCGCGCTCGCCGTCTCGGACAAGATCCACGCGCCAAAAGACCTCACCGCGCTATTCGTGATCGCGACGGGCGTCTGCGGAATGCTGTTCGGCGAGATCGTGCTCGCGCTCGTGCCGCTGCGCACGCGGCTCGCGCGCGGCGCGCTGTTCGGCGCGGCGGCACATGGCGTCGGCACGGCGAAGGCGCGCGAACTGGGCAGCGAGGAGGGCGTCGTCGCCAGTCTGACGATGATGATCGCTGGCGTCGTGATGGTGCTGCTCGCGCCGCTGTTCGGGATGCTGCCGCTTTGACTCTGCGCTCCGGCGTTCGGGCGTGAGGCGCGGCGCTCGCAGCCACAGCGGCAGCCGCAGCCAATTTGAGACGCATGGCGGCGCGGCGGCTTTATGATGGACGGCTGTCCTTCGCTTCCGCCGATTCCGCGCCATGCTGCCCATCTCCGTCATCATTCCCTGCTACAACGCGGAACAGACACTCGCCCGCACGCTCGATAGCTGCGTCGCGCAGCCCGAGGCCGCGCAAATCATCGTCGTCGACGATGGCTCGCAGGACGGCTCCACCGACATCGTCGCGCGCTATGCGCAGCACTATCCGCAGATCGAGTTGCTGCGCATGCCGTACAACGGCGGCGCGTCGCGCGCGCGGAACTGGGGCGCGATGCATGCGCTGCATCCGCTGCTCGCGTTCATCGACGCCGACGACGAGTACCTCCCCGGCGCGCTCGCCGCCGCCGCGGCCTTTTTGCACGCGCATGCCGGGCTGCCGTCCGTGCGCTTCGACGTCGAATTCTGCGGCTTTCCCGCCGACATCACCGGCCATCCGCAGTTCGACGAACACGCGGCTACGTTGAGCAACACCGTGCCCAGCAGTCTCGTGATCCGCCGTAGCGTGTACGCGGCGTTCGGCGGCTTTCCGCTCGATGACGTGTTCCGGCGTCATGGCGGCGAAGACGGCGCGCTTTCGCTCGCGCTGCTGAATATCTTCGGCAATCCGCGGCTATCCGACCGCAAGCGCGTGCGCATGCATTACCACCCGACCATCCACGCCGAGCGCTATTTCCGCATTTCGATGGGCATGATCGACGCTCCCGACGAACTCGTCGCCTCGACGCGCGACGCTTCGTGGGCCTTCGTGCGGCGCGCTTATGCAGCCATCGGCGAATTGCGCGGCTTCGAACTCGCGCCGCATCTGGCCGCGCAGCCAGCCACGGAATCGGCGCAGAAGCAATCGGCATAGGCTGAAACGTCACACCGCAGCCGCTCCCGTTTTGCTACAATCGCCGTTCGTCTTCGAGGAGCGTTGCGACGGGTTTCCCCGCCAGGCTCGAAGGCTTTCAATCGGAAGGATGGGACGCGCGCCGCGCTTGCCAACCAACCGCATCGAACGGCGCTCACGTCAACATTTCTAGTCTTTTTTAGAAAGGAGGGCGTGATGAACGCCGCAGTCTACGATTCCAAAAATTCCCAGGATTTCATCGTTGCCGACCTGTCGCTGGCCGACTGGGGCCGCAAGGAACTGACCATCGCCGAGACCGAAATGCCCGGTCTCATGCAAACCCGCGAAGAGTACAAGACGCAGCAGCCGCTGAAGGGTGCGCGTATCGCCGGTTCGCTGCACATGACCATCCAGACGGGCGTGCTGATCGAAACGCTGACGGCGCTCGGCGCCGACGTCCGCTGGGCCTCGTGCAACATTTTCTCGACGCAGGATCACGCCGCCGCAGCCATCGCGAAGGCCGGCACGCCCGTGTTCGCGTTCAAGGGTGAGTCGCTCGACGAGTACTGGGAGTTCTCGCACCGCATCTTCGAATGGCCGAACGGCGAATTCGCCAACATGATCCTCGACGACGGCGGCGACGCCACGTTGCTGCTGATCCTCGGCGCGAAGGCCGAGAAGGACCGTTCGGTGATCGGCAAGCCGACCAACGAGGAAGAAGTCGCGCTGTACAAGTCGATCGCGAAGCATCTCGACGCGGACCCGACGTGGTACTCGACGCGTCTTGCGCACATCAAGGGCGTCACGGAAGAAACGACGACGGGCGTGCATCGCCTGTATCAGATGGAGAAGGACGGCCGTCTGCCGTTCCCGGCCATCAACGTCAACGACTCGGTCACGAAGTCGAAGTTCGACAACCTGTATGGCTGCCGCGAGTCGCTCGTCGACGGCATCAAGCGCGCCACCGACGTGATGATCGCCGGCAAGATCGCGGTCGTGGCGGGCTACGGCGACGTGGGCAAGGGCTGCGCGCAATCGCTGCGCGGCCTCGGCGCGACCGTGTGGGTCACGGAAATCGATCCCATCTGCGCGCTGCAGGCCGCGATGGAAGGCTACCGCGTCGTGACGATGGAATACGCCGCCGACAAGGCCGACATCTTCGTGACGGCCACGGGCAACTACCACGTCATCAATCACGACCACATGAAGGCGATGCGCCACAACGCGATCGTCTGCAACATCGGCCACTTCGACTCGGAAATCGACGTCGCGTCGACGCGTCAGTACAAGTGGGAAAACATCAAGCCGCAAGTCGACCACATCATTTTCCCGGACGGCAAGCGCGTGATCCTGCTGGCGGAAGGCCGCCTCGTGAACCTGGGTTGCGCGACGGGCCACCCGTCGTTCGTGATGTCGAATTCGTTCACGAACCAGACGCTCGCGCAGATCGAACTGTTCGTCGAAGGCAGCAAGTACGAGAACAAGGTGTACGTGCTGCCCAAGCAGCTCGACGAGAAGGTTGCGCGCCTGCACCTCGCGCGCATCGGCGCGAACCTGACGGAACTGTCGGCGGATCAGGCGAAGTACATCGGCGTCGACAAGAACGGTCCGTTCAAGCCGAACCACTACCGCTACTAAGCAGCAACATAAGCGGAAAAAGGCGGCATGACGCATCGCGCCGCGTGCGATTGCAGCACGCCGCGCGATGAACGAAGCGTGGACGGATGCACAGCAACTGTCCACGCTTCGCGCATGCCTTCGAATTCAATCCGGACTTCATGCCTACAGGCGACCAGGAGCTGTTCATGACCGTATTGCTGACCTGGGTGATCAACGCGCTTGCGCTGCTGATCATCACCTACATCGTGCCGTCGATCCACATCCGCAGCTTCGGTACTGCGCTGATCGTCGCGCTCGTGCTCGGGCTCATCAATGCCGTTTTGCGCCCGGTGCTGATCCTGCTGACGCTGCCCGTCACGATACTCACGCTCGGGCTCTTCATTCTCGTGGTGAACGCGCTGTGCTTCTGGCTGTGCGCGTCGCTGCTGAAGGGCTTCGAAGTGTCGGGTTTCTGGTCGGCGTTTTTCGGCTCGATCCTGTACAGCATCGTTTCGTGGCTGCTGTCCGCGCTTATCTTCGGCAACCGCAGCGTCGGCTGACGGCTGCCGTCAGGATTCTTGACCCGAACCATGAACTCCATCGAACTTTCATTCGAGTTCTTTCCGCCGAAAACGCAGGAAGGGCTCGAGAAGCTGCGCGCAACGCGCGCGCAACTGTTGCCGCTCAAGCCCAAGTTCGTGTCCGTCACGTTCGGCGCGGGCGGTTCGACCCAGCAAGGCACGCTCGACACCGTGCTCGACATGTCGAAAGACGGCCTTGAAGCCGCGCCGCATCTGTCGTGCATTGGTTCGTCGCGGGAAAGCCTGCGCGCGATTCTCAACGAGTACCGTGCGCACGGCATCCGTCATATCGTCGCGTTGCGCGGCGACCTGCCGTCGGGCATGGGAGAGGTTGGGGAGCTGCGTTATGCGTCGGAACTGGTGAGCTTTATTCGCGCCGAGTTCGGCGACTGGTTTCGCATCGAGGTCGCGGCGTATCCTGAGTACCACCCGCAGTCGCGTTCGCCGAAGCACGATCTGGAGAACTTCGCGCGCAAGGTGAAGGCGGGCGCCAATTCGGCGATCACGCAGTATTTCTTCAACGCCGATGCGTACTTCCGTTTCGTCGAAGATGCGCACAAGCTGGGCGTCGACGTGCCGATCGTGCCGGGCATCATGCCCATCACGAACTTTTCGCAGCTGATGCGCTTCTCCGAAATGTGCGGCGCGGAAGTGCCGCGCTGGGTCGCGAAACGGCTCGAAAGCTTCGGCGATGACCGCGAATCGATCCGAGCGTTCGGGCTCGACGTGGTGACGGATTTGTGTCGACGGCTCGTCGATGCGAAGGTGCCGGGGTTGCATTTTTATACGCTCAATGGCGCGGCTGCTAGTCGGGCGATTTGTGAGCGTCTAGGCGTGTGAAGTTTTGTTGCGGCGCGGGCGGTTTTTTTGTTCGCATTCGCGAGGTGGTGTTTGCTGCGCAGGCCGTTTTGCGCTGGCATTCGCGTAGCGCCTTCGCGGCGCGGGCGTTGCCGGTGTGTGCCTGCCCTTTGCGCTGGCATCCGCGTGGCGCCTGCGCGGCGCGGGCGTTGCCCCTGTGC
>BBSL01000042.1 GCA_001319865.1 Burkholderia sp. E7m39
GGGGCAACGCCCGCGCCGCGTAGGCGCCTCGCGGATGCCGGCGAAAAAACAGCCTGCGCAGCAAACACCGCCTCGCGGATGCCGGCGAAATCAAACCCAAACCCAAACCCAAACAACGACAGTGAAGTAAAAACCCGCATATTGAACCCGAATATTGGCTGACTATGATCCAAGAGCCCTCGAACCAGGTGCCTCGCGGAGAACAACATGCCAATGTCATCGACGCTGTCTGCCGTTCGCAAGTCCTGCCTGTCCGCCGCGCTGATCGCGGCCTGCATCGCGGCGTGCATCGCGCCAATCCGGAGCGGCGCTGCCGCATCGCTGCCCGACAAGACGGTCGTGTTCTGCTCCGAAGGCAGCCCCGCCGGATTCGATACCGCGCAATACACGACGAGCGTCGAGTTCAGCGCGGGTTCATACACGGTCTATAACCGCCTCGTCGAGTTCGGCCACGGCAGCACCGACATCGAGCCGGGCCTCGCCGAAAAATGGGACGTGTCCAGCGACGGCCTGCAATACACGTTTCATCTGCGCCACGGCGTGAAGTTCCAGACGACGTCGTTCTTCAAGCCAACGCGCGACTTTAACGCCGACGACGTCGTCTTCACGTACACGCGCATGCTCGATCCCGAGCAGCCGTTCCGTAAGGCGTACAACGTGCCGTTCCCGTATTTCGCCGATCTCGGCCTCGCCAAGAACATCGTCAAGGTCGAGGCGCTCGATCCGTACACCGTGCGCTTCACGCTGAAAGAAGTCGACGCGCCGTTCCTGCAGCAGATCGCGATGCCGTTCGCGTCGATCCTGTCGGCCGAATATGCGGACCAACTGCTGAAGGCGGGCAAGGCGTCCGATATCAATCTCTTTCCCGTCGGCACCGGGCCGTTCATTTTCCGCAGCTATACGAAGGACGAGTCGATCCGCTTCGACGGCAATCCGAACTACTGGAAACCCGGCGTCGTGCAGATCAGCAAGCTGATCTTCGCGATCACCGTCGATCCGTCCGTGCGTCTGCAGAAGCTGAAGCGCAACGAATGCCAGGTGATGAGCTACCCGAAACCCGCCGACATCCCGCAGATCCAGGCAGATTCGTCGCTCGCGCTGCCGCATCAGGTGGGCTTCAATCTCGGCTTCATCGCGTACAACACGACCAAAAAGCCGCTCGACAACGTGCTCGTGCGGCGCGCGCTCGATATGTCCGTCAACAAGAAGGCGATCATCGATTCCGTCTACCAGGGCGCGGGCCAGGCCGCGACGAATCCGATGCCGCCTACGCAATGGGGCTACGACAAGAGCCTGAAAGACGCGCCATACGACGTCGACAAGGCGAAGGCGCTGCTCAAGGAAGCGGGCTATCCGGACGGCTTCGACCTGACGCTGTGGGCGATGCCCGTTTCGCGTCCGTACAACCCGAACGCCCGCCTGATGGCCGAAATGCTGCAGGCGGACTGGGCGAAGATCGGCGTGAAGACGAAAATCGTCACGTACGAGTGGGGCGAGTACATCCGCCGCGGGCACAGCGGCGAGCACGAGGCGATGCTGATCGGCTGGACGGGCGATTACGGCGACCCCGATAACTGGCTCGGCGTGCTGCTCGGCTGCGACGCCGTGAACGGCAGCAATTTCTCGAAATGGTGCTACAAGCCGTTCGACGATCTCATCAAGGCGGCCCGCAGCACGACCGACTTGCCCACGCGCACGAAGGACTACATGCAAGCGCAGCAGATTTTCAAGGATCAGGTCCCTTTCACTCCCATTGCACACTCCACCGTCTATCAGCCGCTGTCGAAGTCGATTACCGGCTTCAAACTGGACCCTTTTGGGCCGACCCAGTTCTGGAACGTCGGCCTGAAGTAGACAATTAGCCGCTTCTTTACGTAATTGCGCTCTAATCCTGACACGCTGCCGTGCAACGCGCGGCAGCTCCGGTTTCAGTTGTTTCCGATCGTCAACACAGTTAATTTCCTCCGATTGCGGCCCCTGGCAAGAGTCAGTAATATCGCGCTACGCTGATTTTTACCGGCGCCGAACCTGGAGGAAACATGAAGCAAAACAAACTGTTGCGCGCGGCACGGCTCACGATGCTGGCCGCGACGGCAGCGGCATCGATGGCGGGGACCCAACTGGCGAACGCCGCCGATATCCCGAACAAAACCCTCGTTTACTGCTCGGAAGGCAGTCCCGCGGGCTTTGATCCGGCGCAGTACACCACGGGCGTGGATTTCACCGCCAACACGTTTACCGTTTACAACCGCCTCGTCGAATTCGAACGCGGCGGCACGAAGGTCGAGCCGGGCCTCGCAGAGAAGTGGGAAGTCTCGCCGGACGGCAAGACGTACACGTTCCATCTGCGCCACGGCGTCAAGTTCCACACCACGTCCTGGTTCAAGCCGACGCGCGAATTCAACGCGGACGACGTCGTGTTCACGTTCCAGCGCATGCTGGATACGAACCAGCCGTTCCGCAAGGCATACCCGGTGCAGTTCCCGTACTTCACCGACATGGGTCTCGACAAGCTGATCGACAAGGTCGAAAAGGTCGACCCGTATACGGTCAAGTTCACGCTGAAGGAAGTCAACGCGCCGTTCATCCAGAACGTGGCGATGGAATACGCGTCGATCCTGTCGGCTGAATATGCGGATTCGCTGCTCAAGTCGGGCAATGCCGCCGACATCAACCAGAAGCCGGTCGGCACGGGCCCGTTCATCTTCCGCAGCTACACGAAGGACGCGACGATCCGTTTCGACGGCAACCCGGACTATTGGAAGCCGAACACGGTCAAGCTCTCGAAGCTGATCTTCTCGATCACGCCGGATGCCGGCGTGCGCGTGCAGAAGCTGAAGGCAGGCGAATGCCAGGTGATGAGCTATCCGCGTCCCGCCGACATCGCGCCGCTGAAGGCCGATTCGAACATCGACATGCCGTCGCAGCCGGGCTTCAACCTGGGCTATCTGGCGTACAACGTGTCGCACAAGCCCGTCGACAAGCTCGAAGTGCGTCAGGCGCTCGACATGGCGATCAACAAGAAGGCGATCATCGACTCCGTGTATCAAGGCGCAGGCCAGGCCGCGACGAACCCGATGCCGCCCACGCAATGGTCGTACGACAAGAACCTGAAGATGCCGGGCTACGATCCGGAAAAGGCGAAGGCACTGCTCGCCAAGGCCGGCTTCGCGAACGGTTTCGACATCACGCTGTGGGCGATGCCCGTGCAGCGCGCGTACAACCCGAACGGCAAGCTGATGGCCGAAATGATCCAGGCCGACTGGGCCAAGATCGGCGTGAAGGCGAAGATCGTCACGTACGAATGGGGTGAGTACATCAAGCGCGCGCACGCGGGTGAAGACGACACGATGCTGATCGGCTGGACGGGCGACAACGGCGACCCGGACAACTGGCTCGGCACGCTGCTCGGCTGCGACGCAGTGAACGGCAACAACTTCTCGAAGTGGTGCTACAAGCCGTTCGACGAGCTGGTCCAGAAGGGCCGCGAAACGACCGCGCAGGCTGACCGCACGAAGGCTTACGTGCAGGCGCAACAGATTTTCGCGCAGCAGCTGCCGTTCTCGCCGATCGCTCACTCGACGGTGTATCAGCCCGTCAGCAAGAAGGTCGTCGACATGCGCATCGAGCCGCTCGGCTACGCACGTTTCGACGGCGTGAGCGTGAAGTAAATCTGGCGATTCCGGTGGGCTTCGTTGCCCACTGCATCACATACGCAGTACGCTTTTCGTTCGGTTAGAAGACTGGTCGAAATGGTCCGGCGACCGGGGTCACGAGCCCTCGTCGCCGGTTGCGTTTTTTTCATCAAGACCTAAGGGACGAACCATGTTCCGATTCGTTTTGCGCCGCATCGGGATGGTCATACCGACTTTCATCGGTATCACGATCCTCGCGTTCGCGCTCATTCACCTGATCCCGGGCGACCCCATCGAAGTGATGATGGGCGAGCGCGGCGTCGACCCGGCCATGCACGCAGCCGCGATGCACCGCCTCGGGCTCGACGAGCCGCTGCCCATCCAGTACCTCCATTACGTCGGTCACGCGCTGCAGGGGAACCTCGGCACGTCGATCATCACCAACACCAGCGTGATGGGCGAATTCCTGGCCCGTTTCCCCGCGACCGTCGAACTGTCGATCTGCGCGATGCTGTTCGCATTGATCGTCGGGTTGCCGGCGGGCGTGTTCGCTGCGCTGCGGCGCGGTTCCGTGATCGACCACGGCGTGATGGGCACGGCGCTGACCGGCTACTCGATGCCGATCTTCTGGTGGGGCTTGATCCTCATCATGTTCTTCTCGGCGAAGCTCGGCTGGACGCCCGTGTCGGGCCGCATCGCCGTCGAATACGACATTCCGCACGTCACCGGCTTCCTGCTGATCGACTCGCTGCTGCCCGGCACGGACGAAGGCTCGTTCCGCTCGGCGCTGTCGCACCTGATTCTGCCCGCGATCGTGCTCGGCACGATTCCGCTCGCGGTGGTCGCGCGGATGACGCGTTCGTCGATGCTCGAAGTGCTGCGCGAGGATTACATCCGCACGGCGCGCGCGAAGGGCTTGTCGCCGGGCCGCGTGATCGTCGTGCATGCGCTGCGCAACGCGCTGATTCCCGTGGTCACCGTGATCGGTCTGCAAGTCGGTACGCTGCTTGCGGGCGCCGTGCTGACGGAGACGCTGTTCTCGTGGCCGGGCATCGGCAAATGGCTGATCGATGCGATCGGCCGGCGCGACTATCCCGTCGTGCAGGGCGGTATCCTGATGATCGCAACGCTTGTGATCGTAGTGAACCTCGTCGTCGATCTGTTGTACGGCGTGTTGAACCCGCGCATTCGCCATACGAGATGAGGTAAATACCGTGGCAGACATTCAAAACACAGTCCCCCAGGCGGTCACGCCGCCCAGCGGGCGAGCTTTGGCCGCCCGCGAATTCTGGTCCAACTTCTCGCGTAACCGCGGCGCCGTCGGCGCGGGCATCATCGTGCTGGTCCTGATCTTCGTGGCGATCTTCGCGCCGCTGATCGCGCCGCACAGCCCCATCGAGCAGTACCGCGATTCCGTGAAGATTCCGCCCGCATGGCTCGACGGCGGCAACTGGAAGTTCATCCTCGGCACCGACGAAGCGGGCCGCGACATCCTCTCGCGTCTGATGTACGGCGCGCGCCTGTCGTTCTGGATCGGCTTCGTCTCCGTGATCCTCGCGCTGATTCCCGGCGTCGTGCTCGGCCTGATCGCCGCGTTCTTCGAGAAGTGGGCCGACACGCCGATCATGCGCGTCATGGACGTGCTGCTCGCGCTGCCGTCGCTGCTGCTCGCGGTGGCCGTGGTGGCGATCATCGGTCCCGGTCTCGTAAACACGATGCTGGCTATCGCGATCGTCGCGCTGCCGGGTTATGTGCGTCTGACGCGCGCGTCGGCGCTCGGCGAGTTGCACAAGGAATACGTCATGGCCTCGCGCGTCGCGGGTGCGGGCACGGCGCGCCTGATGTTCTCGCAGGTGCTGCCGAACTGCACGGCGCCGCTGATCGTGCAGGCTACGCTCGGCTTTTCGTCGGCGATTCTCGATGCCGCCGCGCTCGGCTTTCTCGGCCTCGGCGTGCAGCCGCCTTCGGCGGAGTGGGGCGCGATGCTCGCGTCGGCACGCGATTACATCGACAGCGCATGGTGGATCGTCACGATGCCTGGTCTCGCCATCCTGATCTCGGTGCTCGCAATCAATCTGCTCGGCGACGGGCTGCGCGACGCACTCGACCCGAAACTCAAACGGTTGGCCTGACATGAGCAACGGAAATCTTTTGACGATCCGCAATCTCGCGGTCAACTTCAGCGGCCTGCCCGCTGTCGATCGAATCAACCTGAACGTGGCGCCTGGCGAAGTGGTCGGCGTCGTCGGCGAATCGGGCTCGGGCAAGAGCGTGACGATGATGGCGCTGATGGGCCTCATCGACGCACCCGGCAAGGTCACCGCCGACGAAGTCACGTTCGACGGCAAGGACCTGCTCAACGCGTCGCCGAAAGAGCGTCGCAAGATCATCGGCAAAGACGTGGCGATGGTGTTCCAGGATGCGCTCACGAGCCTGAACCCGAGCTACACGGTCGGCTATCAGATCAAGGAAGTGCTGAAGCTGCACGAAGGGCTGAAGGGCGACGCGCTTAACAAACGCGCGCTCGAACTGCTCGATCAGGTCGGCATCCCCGACGCGAAAAACCGCATCAACACGTTCCCGCATCAGATGTCGGGCGGCATGAACCAGCGCGTGATGATCGCGATGGCGGTGGCGTGCAACCCGAAGCTGCTGATCGCCGACGAGCCGACCACCGCGCTCGACGTGACCATCCAGGCGCAGATCATGCAACTGCTGGTGCAGTTGCAGAAGGATCGCGGCATGGCGCTCGTGCTGATTTCGCACGATCTCGCCGTGGTGTCGGAAGTCGCGCAGCGCGTGGCCGTGATGTACGCGGGCGAGGTGATCGAGACGAACCGCGTGCCCGATATCTTCACCGCGCCGCATCATCCGTACACGGAAGCGCTGCTCGCGGCCATTCCCGAGCACAACGTCGGCGCGGTACGTCTGTCGGCGCTGCCGGGCATGGTGCCGGGCCGCGACGATCGTCCGAAGGGGTGTCTGTTCGCGCCGCGCTGCAAGTATGTCGTCGACGATTGCAACAAGGCGCGGCCGGCGCTTGCGCCGCTCGCCGATCATGATCCCGCCGCCCAGGTTCGCTGCATCAAGCCGCTGAACCTGGTTCGCGATGCCATTCACCACGGAGGCGCACGATGAATGCAGTACCCGAAACGCGGCGCTCCGCTGGCAGCACCGCGAACGACCACGTGCTGGTCGCCGACAACCTCGCGCGCTACTACGACGTCAAGCGCGGCATGTTCGGCCACGGCACGGTGAAGGCGCTGAACGGCGTGTCGTTTCATCTGGAGCGCGGCAAGACGCTCGCGGTGGTCGGCGAGTCCGGCTGCGGCAAGTCGACGCTCGCGCGCCAGCTGACGATGATCGAATCGCCGTCTTCAGGGCGTCTGCTGATCGACGGCGAAGACGTGGCGGGCGCGAGCCACGAGAAGATCGCGCAATTGCGCCGGCGCGTGCAGATGGTGTTCCAGAACCCGTTTGCTTCGCTGAATCCGCGCAAGACCGTTGAGCAGACGCTCGGCGAGCCGCTCGCGATCAACACGCAACTGAGCGCGAGCGAGCGCGGCGAGCGCATCGCGCACATGATGCGCACGGTCGGCTTGCGGCCCGAGCACGCGAAGCGTTATCCGCATATGTTCTCGGGCGGCCAGCGTCAGCGTGTGGCAATTGCACGCGCGATGATTCTCGATCCGCAGATCGTCGTCGCCGACGAGCCCGTCTCCGCGCTCGACGTGTCGATCCAGGCGCAGATCCTGAACCTGTTCATGGACTTGCAGGACGAGTTCAAGACGAGCTACGTGTTCATCTCGCACAACCTGTCGGTGGTCGAGCACATCGCCGACGACGTGATGGTGATGTACTTCGGCGGCGTCGCGGAACTCGGCGACAAGAAGCGCATCTTCAGCAAGCCGCGCCATCCGTACACGCGCGCGCTGATGTCGGCCACACCGTCGATCTTCGAAGCCGACCGCCGCATCCAGATCAAGCTGCAAGGCGAAATGCCTTCGCCGCTCAATCCTCCGTCGGGCTGCACGTTCCATCAGCGCTGCCCGTATGCGATCGAGCGTTGCCGCAAGGAAGAGCCGAAGCTGCGCGAAGTGGATGGCCGTCAGGTGTCGTGTCACCGCGCCGAAGAGGTGGGAGACGACACGAATGCATGATGCGGTGGCGGCGCGTGGTGTTGCGCGCCGTCACGCGCGTCGTTCGGCTGCGAGGCAGGCGGGCGGCGCGCGCTTCAGGTTGTCACATCGGCGGGTAATGCGCTTTTTGACGGGCGCGGCGCTCGCCGTGGCGGCGCACTGCGTGCTGCAAGGCGCCAGCCATTCATTCGATGTCATCGCCCCGGCGCACGCTGCAGGCGCCGCGGCGAACACGCCCGCTCAGGCCGGGCAGGCCAACCAGGTGGGACGCCCGGCCGTTCCCGCGCCGCGCGCTCCGTCGCAGCCTCGCACGACGCTGCCCGGTTTCAACCCGCCGCCCTCGTTCGCGAGCGGCACGACGGCCAGCGGCCCTGTGCGCACGCAGCCGGCGCGCATGCCGTTCTACGTCGCGACGCGCGGGAAGACCACGATCTATCTGCTCGGCACGCTGCACGTCGGCGATCCGAACGACTATCCGCCGAACCAGCCGTTTCGCCCGCCGATTCTCGGCGCGCTTGCCGCGTCGCCTACTCTAGCGCTCGAACTGTCGCCCGACGATCTGCTCGTCTCGCAGGACGACGTCTCGAAATACGGCGTGTGCGCGTACCAATGTCTGCCGAAACTGCTGCCGGAGCCTTTGTGGCACAAGCTGTCGATGCGTCTGCGCGACAATCCCGCCGCGCTCGTCGAGATCAGAAAGATGCGCCCATGGCTCGCCGCGCTGCTGGTCGAAACCTACGATTCGCTCAGCGCCGGTCTGCAAACGGAATACGGCACGGAAGCGCAGTTGCAGAACGTGTACCTGAAGCAGAAGGGGAAAATTGTCGGACTGGAGACGCTCGGCGAGCAGATGCGCGCGTTCACGGGCTTGTCGCTCGCGCAACAGCGCGAAATGCTCGCGCAGGATCTCGTGCAGACGCCCGCCGAAAATGTCGCCGACGTTCAGACCTTGCACCGGCTATGGCGCGTCGGCGATGCCGATGCGATTGCCGCATGGGAAGCGGCGAAGTCGGAAAAGCTCGCGCGCGACAAGCGCGTTTCCGCACAGATCGACAACAAGATCGTGTTCGATCGCAACCGGCGCTTCGTCAACCGGATGATGCAGATCGCCGCGCCCAACAAGCCCATTTTCGTCGCGATCGGCGCGCTGCATCTGGGCGCAGAAAGGTGTGCTACAACTGCTGCGGCAGCGGGGTT
>BBSL01000043.1 GCA_001319865.1 Burkholderia sp. E7m39
ACACATTCGCCGTGCGCGCATTTAGCGACAGCACCGCGCGATAGTGCTCGTCGGCGTCGTCGAAACGCATTAGACGGTCGAGCGCGCTGCCGAGATTCAGATGCACGTCGGCAAGCGTGGGGGCGAGCTTCAGCGCCTCGCGGTAGTGATGCACCGCTTCGCCGAGTCGTCCCGCGCCTTCGAGCGCGACGGCGATGTTGTTGTGCGCGTCGGGCGAACGCGGATCGAGCGCCAGCGACACGCGGTAGCAACGCAATGCCGTGGCATGCTCGCCGAGCACATCGGCGACGAAGCCCCGGTCGTTCCAGCCTTCCGCGTTGTCCGGCTCGAGTTCCAATGAAAGATCGATGTAGTCGAGCGCCTGCGCATGCTGGCCGCGCTGATGCAGCAGCACGCCGTAGTAGTGCAGCGCGTCCGGCTGATGCGGGCACAGGTCGAGCGCTTCCTGGTACAGCGTTTCGGCTTCGGCAAAGCGGAACGCGCGATGCGCTTCGAGCGCGAATGCGAGCGTGACGGGGAACAGGCGGACTGCGGAAGAACGTGAAGCGGCGGCGGATTGCGCTTGCATGGCGATGCTCTCCAGACTCTCGAAAGAGCCGGCGCACACCGTGGTGGCGCCGGACCGTGAACGTGAACGATGGAACGGTCACAGGTTAGGTCCGGGGCTTTCATCGAACTATCAGATGCATCCTAAAAAGCGCCGCGCGCCTTTAGGACCGTGTCGTGCGGGCGGCTCGCTTATCCTGGAAAGGATCGCGGCGAGCGCCCGCAGGCTTCGCGCTACAGGAACATCAGGAAATTCAGCAGGAAGATGTTCACCACCAGCAGCGTCAGCGCCGTCGGAATCTGCACCTTGATCACCGCGTTCTTGTCGGGCAGTTCGAGCAGCGCGGCGGGCACCATGTTGAAGTTCGCGGCCATCGGCGTCATCAGCGTGCCGCAGTAGCCGGAGAACATGCCGATCGCGACCATCACGGCCGGGTTGCCATGAAACACGTTGATGAGAATCGGCACGCCGACGCCGCCCGTCATCACGGGGAACGCCGCGAAGCCGTTGCCCATCACCATCGTGAAGAGCGCCATGCCGATGCAGTAGACGGCCACCGCGATCAGCCGGTAGTCGAGGCTGATGTAGGCGGTGGTCACGTGCGCGACGGCCTTGCCGACGCCTGCGTCCGAGAACACGAGGCCGAGCATGCCGAGCATCTGCGGCAGCACGGCCGCCCACGACAGCGCATCGACGAGCCGCCGCGCTTCCTTCATCGACTGGCCGACGGTGTCGCGCGTCATCACGCAGGCAAACGCGAGCGCGATCACGCAGCCGATGCCGAAGCCGATCAGCGTGACGTTCTTCTGCTCGACGAGCGGCGTGCCGCCGAACACCAGATGACTCGCCGACAGCGTGATGATCACCGTGACGACGGGGATCGTCAGCGCGGGCACGAACAGCTTGTTGCGAAGGCGCGCGGCGCTTGCCTTGCGCGTGGCTTCGGAGAGCACCTTCGGTTTGCCCGCCGTTACGCCGCCGAAACCCGCGATCAGCGCCATCGCGATGACGAGCGCGCCGACCAGTTCGACGGGCAGCTTGTCGCCGATCAGGAAGATCACCGCATAGATGATCCAGAAGCCGCCCGCCGTGAAGCGGCGGGGATGGTCGCGATCGGTGACGATCATGCCGCCGATCACCAGCAGCACGATGCCGAGCAGCCAGAACAGATAGTTGATGGTGAGTGTCATGCCTGGTCTCCCGTGGCCGATTGCGTCGCAGGCTTGGCCGTCGCGGTGTTGTTCTTGTCGAGGTTCGTCGCGGCTTGCGCGGCAGCGTTGCCGCGCAGTTCGCGCTCCAGCTTGCGATCGAGCAGCCAGAGCCGGAAGCCGTGGATCAGGAACGCGCAAATCGCCGTCGGAATGCCCCACACGGCGACATGAATCGGCTCGACGGTGATGCCCGCTTCCTTCAGGAACGTGACCATCAGCACGATCGCGCCGAACGCGACGAAGATGTCTTCGCCGAAGAACAGGCCGACGTTGTCGGTGGCCGCCGAGAACGCGCGCAGCTTGTAGCGCACGGCGTCGCTGAGCTTGCCGAAGCGCGTTTCCGTCGCGCCTTCGGCCATCGGCGCGATCAGCGGACGCACCATCTGCGGATGACCGCCGAGACCCGTCAGCCCGACGGCCGCCGTCAGCTCGCGCACCAGCAGATAGACGATCAGCAGACGTCCGGCCGTGGCCGCCTTGATGCCGGCGATCCAGGTCTGCGCGCGTTCGCGCAGCCCGTGCCGTTCCAGCAGGCCGATCACCGCGAGCGGCAACAGGATGATGAGGGGAATATTGCGCGTCTTGATGAAGCCGCTGCCGATGGCGGCAAGGATCTTGTCGGGCGGAAAATGCGCGGCGATCGCCGTGACGACGGCGGCGGCCGCCACGATCAGCATCGGATTGAAGCGCAATAAGAATCCGGCGATGATGACCGCGACTCCGATCAGCGGCCATAGGTTGACGGTTGACTGCATCTAGATCTCCAGAGGTGGTCCTGCATTGGGACACCGCTCTTGGCGGCGAACTTTAGTCATGTCGGGTCTGGTGTTCAGGCCCGTGCTTTTCCCTCGCTTGCGGTGCGGCTCTTGAGCGGCCGCCTGGCGCGTGCTTCCCTGTCGTTGCTGCTGCTTTTTGCTGTTTTTTGCTGCTTGCTACTACCTGGTACTGCTTCCTGCTGCCGAACTTCTGAGGCTTCAAAAAAAGTTTGGCAACCCGTGTTGTGGCTTTTCTGGCAAACGCCCCGCGAAGAGCGGGGCGCAAACACGTTCATCCGACGACGCTACGATCGCGTGCGCATCACGCACGCGCTGCGTTCGCCGCATGCACGCCGATCCCGGCGCCTTCGAGCGCCTGACGGATGCGCCGCGCGAACGCGAGCGCATGCGGGCCGTCGCCGTGCAGGCAGATGGTCTGCGCGTTGAGCGGCACCCATTCGCCGCTGACGGCTTTCACGCGCTGCTCGCGCACCATCGCCAGCGTGCGTTCGAGCACTTCGTCTTCGTCTTCGAGCAGCGCGCCCGGCTCCTTGCGCGGCACGAGCGAGCCGTCCGCGCGATAGCCGCGATCGGCGAACACTTCTTCGATGGCGACGAGCCCCGCGTTGCGCGCGGCCGTCACGAGCCCGCTGTTGGCGAGCGCGAACACGGCCACGGACGGATCGAAGTCGTGCACGGCGGAGACGATGGCATCGGCGATCTTCGCGTCGCGCGCGGCCTGGTTGTAGAGCGCGCCGTGCGGCTTCACGTGCGCGATGCGCCCGCCCTCCGCCTGCGCGATCGCCGACAGCGCGCCGAGCTGATACAGCACGCCCGCGTAGATTTCTTCGGCGGGCAGATCCATTTCCTTGCGGCCGAAGTTTTCCGGGTCGTTGAAGCTCGGATGCGCGCCAATCGACACGCCTTTCTGCACCGCCCAGCGCACGCATTCACGCATCGCGTTCGGGCCGCCCGCATGCCAGCCGCACGCGATGTTCGCCGAGCTGACGAGATCGAGCAGCGCCTCGTCGGAGCCGCAGCCTTCGCCGAGATCGGCGTTCAAATCGATTTCCATGATGTCCTCGTTGGGTGTTACACCGCTGCGGGCGCCGCGAGCCGCGCGCAGCGTTCTTCATGCATGGCGATGGCGGCATCGATCTGCCGCAAATACTTGCGCTCTTCGATCAGCGCCTGGCGCGCTTCGTAAGGCGTGGTCGGAATGAAGCGCACCGCGCCGTTCAGGCGCACCTGCGCGAGCTTCCACAAGTCCGCGTGAATCACCGCGCCGATCTTCGGATAGCCGCCCGTGGTCTGCGCGTCGCTCATCAGGATGATCGGTTGGCCGTTGGGCGGCACCTGGATCGTGCCGGGCATCACCGCGTGCGACAGCAGATCGCTCTTGTGCGTGCGCGTCAGCGCGGTGCCCGAGAGCCGGTAGCCCATGCGGTTGCTGTTCGGCGTGACGAGCCATTCGTCGTTCCAGAACGCCTGTTGCGCGTCGGCGGTGAAGCTGTCGTACTCGGGGCCGGGCAGCACGCGGATGGGCGGCGCCCACGCGACGCCCGACGGATGACGCCCGCGCCGCACCGGCTCGTCGACGAGCACGAACTTGCACCATGCGGGCGCTTTTACGCCGAACTCGGGCGCATCGGGCGAAAAGCCGGAACCCGCGCCCGCGCGCGGCGCACCGACGGGCAGCCGGTCGCCGTCGCGCAGCGCGCGCCCGCCCAGACCGCCGAAGCCCGCCTGCAGATCGGTGCTGCGCGAGCCGAGCATCGGCAATACGTCGATGCCGCCCGCGATGCACACGTAGCCGCGCATGCCGCGCTTCGCCACGTTCAGCGTCAGTTCCTGGCCCGCCTGCACGGGCAGGCTCCACCACGAGTAGACGGGCTTGCCGTCTAGCGTCGCGCCGAATTCGGTGCCCGTGATCGCGACGCGCGTCGGGCGCAGAAAGCGCAGCACGGTCGGGCCGAAGGTGATTTCGAGTCCGGCGGCGTCGGGCCGGTTGCCGACCAGCCGGTTGCCGACTTCGAGCGACAGGCGATCGAGCGCGCCGCCCATCGCGACGCCGAGATGCCGGTGGCCGTGTCGGCCGAGGTCCTGGATCGTGGTCAACAGACCCGCGCGTATCACGTCGATCATGCGTGCAGCCCCGCGATGGTGAAGCGGACGCGATCGCCCGGTTGCAAAAGCGTGGGCGGATTGCGCGCAGGGTCGAACAGTCTGAGCGCGGTGCGGCCGATCAGCTGCCAGCCGCCCGGCGACGTGGCGGGATAGATGCCCGTCTGCGCGCCGCCGATGCCGACCGAGCCGGCGGGCACTTCGAGCCGCGGTTCGGCGCGACGCGGCGTGTGCAGCGCGTCTTCGAGCCCCCCCATGTACGCGAAGCCCGGCTGGAAGCCGAGAAAGAACACGATGTAGTCGCCGCCCGCATGACGCTCGACGACTTCCTTCGCCGACATGCCCGTGTGGTCGGCCACGGCCTTCAGATCGGGGCCGTACTCGCCGCCGTACTGCACCGGGATCTCCACTTCGCGGCTCGCGCCGGGTGCGCTGCCTGCGCTTTCCCACGCGGACTTGAGCTTCGCCTGCAGATCGTCGGGATCGGCCGCGAGCGGATCGAAGATCACCGTCAAATTGTTCATGCCGGGCACCACTTCGAGCACGTGCGGCCATTCGCGCGCGGCCTGCGCGGCCGCCCACACGCGGCGCTGGCAGTCGATCGTGGCAGGCGGCGGCGCCTCGCAGACGAGCGCGGTATCGCCGAACGGAAAGATGCGGGGTTCAGTCATCGCGGGGTCTCGGTCGTGAAATCCTGGTTTGGGTAGAGATACAGCAGATTCCGTCTGACGATGCACGCCGGCTTCTCGAGGAAAACGCTAGCGTACATTCTCAATAAAATATCGACAATTTATCAATAAGCGATGTCCCCAGGCTCGCCCGGGCAGAGTGGACGTCGTACACTTCGCACAACCATCACGCTCGATAGAAAAATCATGGCTCGTCATCCGACCAAAATCGTGTCATCGGAACATCTGGTCTCCGACTTCAGTGCGGAGTTATCCGAACTCGAATACGGACTGATCATGGCGAGCAACGCGTTCAACCGCTGGATGGTTCGCTGCATGGCGGCGGCGGGCGACAAGGACATGACGGCGATCGAGGTTTCGCTGCTGCATCATGTGAGCCACCGCGAGCGGCGCAAGAAAATCGCCGATATCTGCTTCGTGCTGAACATCGAGGACACGCACGTCGCGACCTACGCGCTCAAGAAGCTCGTAGCTAGAGGGTATGTAAAAAGCGAAAAGACCGGCAAGGAAGTGTTCTTTTCCGCGACGCCCGCGGGGCGCGAGCTGTGCATGAAGTATCGCGAGGTGCGCGAGAACTGTCTGATCGCGACGCTGAAGGAAAGCGGACTGACGAACGAGCAGATCGGCGAAGCGGCGCAACTGATGCGCAACGCTTCCGGTATTTACGACACCGCTGCGCGCGCGGCGGCTTCGTTGTAGTTATTCGTTTGCTGTTCCCCGATACCACGCGGCATCGGTAATCACGGCGTCGAGCGGAATGTCGTGCGCTTCGCGATGCAGCGCATCTGTACGGCACGCTTCATACGCAACGCCGACGGTCACGGGCACCTTGCCCGCCGCGCGAAAAGCGGCAAGCGTGCGGTCGTAATACCCGCCGCCATAACCGAGCCGATATCTCGCCTCATCAAACCCGACGCACGGCACGAACAGCAGGTCGGGCGTGATCGCTTCGCCCGACGTCGGTTCGTGAATGCGATGCGCGCCGAGCTGCATCGGCATGTCGGGCGTCCACACGTGAAATTCGAGCGGCTGCTCGCGGCCCGTGATGACGGGCAGACTCGCGCGGCGGGACGCATCGGATGCAAGCCAGAGCGTGACGGCAGCGCGTAGGTCGAACTCACCCGACAAAGGCCAATACAACCCTACACTTGCGGGCGCAAAGACCGTTAACGCATCCAGCACGCGACGGCTTAGCGCGTCGTTGCGAATTTCGTCGCGAGCCGCATGCAGACGTGCTTCCAGCAGTGTTGTACGCAGTTCCTTTTTCGATTTCGCGCCGGGGTTGCATGCTATGCTTGAGTTCAATTCGCGCTCCAGAAACGCTCTAGAAATAACGATGTCCAAACGCCTTTTCCGAGTATATCGCGCGGCCAGTCTGGCGCTCGCCGCAGCGGCACTCGTCGCGTGCGGCACGGCTTCCGCCGTCAAGCCGCTCCCGCTTTCCCCCCTCACCAACGACGACCAGGTTTTCGTGCAGTTGCGCGAAGCAGCGCGCAATAACGACGCAGGCCGCGCCGCGCAACTAGCGGCGATGATTCCCGATTACCCGGCGCCTTCGTATCTGGAATATTTCCAGCTGAAGCCGCAACTGTTCGACGGCTCGGGCCATCCGCGCATCGACGCACCCGACGCGCCCGTGCTGTCGTTCCTGCAGCGCTACGACGGCCAGGCCATCGCCGACCGCATGCGCAACGACTACCTCGTCGTGCTGGGCGCGCGTCACGACTGGCGCAATTTCGACCAGCAATACGCGCGCTTCGTGCTGAACGACGACACGCAAGTGAAGTGCTACGCGCTCGAATCGCGCGCGGCGAAGGGTGAGAACGTCGTCGATGCGGCGCGCGCGCTGCTCGTCGATCCGCGCAATTACGGCGACGGTTGTGTCGATCTGATCACCACGCTCGCCATCAACCAGCAGTTCACGACCGACGACGTCTGGCAGCAGATCCGCCTCGCATACGAACAGAACCAGACGAACACGGGTTCGAAGCTGCTCGACGCGCTCGGCAACAACCGGCCCGATCCGACGCTGTTCGACCAGGCCGCGACCACGCCGCCGCTCTTGCTCGCGCGCGGCGTCGGTGCCGATCCGCAATCGCATCAGCTCGCGTTGCTCGCGATCACGCGCATGGCGCGCAATGATCCCGCCATGGCCGCGGCCACTTTCGGCTCTGTCGCGCCGTCGCTGACCTCGCCCGAGCGCGCGATCGGCTGGGGCACGATCGCCTACCAGGCGGCTTCGAAGCAGATGCCGGGCGCGGTCGACTGGTTCCGTCTGTCGGCGAATGCGCCGCTGTCCACGCCCGCTTACGAATGGCGCACGCGCGTCGCGCTCGTCGCCGGCGACTGGACGATGGTGCGCTGGTCGATCGAGCAGATGCCGCCTTCGCTGCGCAGCCAGCCTTCGTGGGTCTACTGGCACGCACGCGCGCTCAAGGCCGCGGGCGACGTGACCACTGCGAACCAGGAATTCGAGTCGATCGCGCAGAACTTCAATTTCTACGGCCAGCTCGCGGCCGAAGAACTCGGCCAGAAAATCGTCGTGCCGCCGAAGACGCAAGTCACCGACGCCGAAGTCGAAGCGGCAGGCAACACGCCGGGCTTCGCGCTTGCGCAGAAGTTCTACCAGCTGAATCTGCGACTGGAAGGCAACCGCGAGTGGAACTGGCCGCTGCGCAGCATGACGGACCGCCAGCTGATCGCGGCCGCCGAGTACGCGCGCCGGATCGAGCTGTACGACCGCGCGGTGAACACGGCCGACCGCACAAAGACAGAGCACGATTTCTCGCTGCGTTTCCTGTCGCCGTTCCGCGATATCGTCGAGCGCGACTCGCAGTCGAACGGGCTCGACGTCGAATGGGCGTATGGTCTGATCCGTCAGGAATCGCGCTTCATCATGAACGCACGCTCCGAAGTCGGCGCGAGCGGCCTGATGCAACTGATGCCGGGCACGGCGCAACTGGTCGCGAAGAAGATCGGTCTCGGCACGATTTCGCGCGCGCAGATGAACGACATCAACACGAACATCCTGCTCGGAACGAACTATTTGTCGATGATCTACAATGAATTCGACGGGTCCGCCGTGCTGGCGACGGCGGGCTACAACGCAGGTCCGGGCCGTCCGCGCAACTGGCGCGCGACGTTGCCGCGCGGCGTCGAAGGCGCGATTTTCGCGGAAGCCATTCCGTTCCAGGAAACGCGCGACTACGTCAAGAACGTGCTGTCCAACACGGTCTACTATGCGGCGTTGTTCGAAGGCCGTCCGCAATCGCTGAAGGCGCGTCTGGGTTACATCCAGCCGTTGCAGTAACGATGCGCCTGGCCGTCGCCGCGTGACACGTCACTGACACGTCACGCAGGCGGCGGCGCCCGACCTCAGCCGTTGCCGCGGCTTCCACCAGGGAGTCGAAAAATGCGACATCAAACCATCGCAATCGTCGGCGGTTCAGGTTTCATCGGCAGTCATCTCGTCAATGCGCTCGTCGAAGCGGGCAAGACGGTGCGTCTTGCCACTCGCCGGCGCTATCACGCGCGGCACCTGACGCTGCTTCCCATCGACGTAGTCGAAATGGATGTGTTCGATCCCATCCAGCTTGCGCGCTTCGTCGAGGGCGCGGACGCCGTGATCAATCTCGTCGGCGTGCTGCACGGTCATCGCAGCGATCCTTATGGGCCCGAGTTCGCTAAAGCGCACGTCGAGCTGCCGACCAAGATCGTTTCCGCGTGCGAAGGCAAAGGCGTGCACCGGCTGATCCATATGAGCGCGATCGGCGCCGATCCGCGTGGCCCGAGCATGTATCTGCGCTCGAAGGGCGACGGCGAGCGCGCGGTGCATGCGTCGTCGATACTGGCGTCGACCATCTTTCGGCCGTCCGTCGTCTTTGGTCCCGAGGACCAGCTTCTCAACAAGTTCGCGTTCCTCCAGCGCATGTTCCCCGTGATTCCGCTCGCGAAGGCCGATGCGCGCTTTCAGCCGATCTTCGTCGGCGATGTCGCGAAGGCGATCGTCAACGTGCTCGATCTCGATGCGTCGACGGGCCGCACCTATGAGCTTGGCGGCCCTTCCGTCTATACGCTCCAGGCGCTCGTCGAGTATTGCGGCGATGTGATCGGCAAGCACGCGCGCATCATCCGGCTGCCGGATTCGCTTGCGCGGCTGCAGGCAATGTCGTTCGAGATGGCGCCCGGCGCGCCCGTGCTGTCGCGCGACAATCTCGACTCGATGAAAGTCGACGCCGTGCTGAGCGCGCCGCTCGCGCCCGAGCTCGACATCGAGCCCGCCAGCATCGAAACGATCGCCCCCGTGTACCTGACGGGCTCGTCGTTCCGCTCGCGCTTCAATGCGTTCCGCGCGAGCGCGGGCCGCTAGGTTTTCCGTCCCACTTACTCCATGAAGACGCATGAAACTCGTTATCGGTGACAAGAACTATTCGTCGTGGTCGATGCGGCCGTGGCTCGTGCTGAAGCACTTTGGCATTCCGTTCGAAGAAGTCGTGATTCCGCTTGCCGAAGAACAGACCAGAGCGTCGATTCTCGCGCATTCGCCATCGGGCAAGGTGCCGTGCCTGATCGCCGACGACGGCGTCACCGTGTGGGACTCGCTCGCGATCTGCGAGACGCTCGCCGAGCGCTTTGCGCAGCACGCCATGTGGCCGCTCGACGCCAAAGCGCGCGGCCGTGCGCGCAGCATCAGCGCCGAGATGCATTCGGGTTTCGGCGACCTGCGCAACAACATGTGGATGAACATCCGCGCGAAGTTTCCGGGCAAGGGCGCGACGCCCGGCACACTCGCCGACGTCGCGCGCATCGACGGGATGTGGTGCGAGTGCCTGGAGCTGTCGGGCGGACCGTTTCTGTTCGGCGAGTTCACTATTGCGGATGCGATGTACGCGCCCGTCGTGATGCGCTTCAACACGTGGCAGCCGAAGTTGTCGGAAGCGGCGGCGGCTTACGCGCGCCGCGTGACGGAACAGCCGGCCGTCGCCGCGTGGATCAGCGATGCGTTGCGCGAAGGTCACGACATCGCCAAGTACGACGTCTGCGCATGAATATCTACGCAGTCGGCGGCGCGATCCGCGATGAATTGCTCGGCATGCCCGTGCAGGACCGCGATTACGTGGTGGTCGGCGCGACGCCCGAGCAGATGATCGCGAAGGGCTTTCGCCCGGTCGGCAAGGACTTCCCCGTTTTCCTGCACCCCGACACGCACGAGGAGTACGCGCTCGCCCGCACGGAGCGCAAGACGTCGGCGGGTTATCACGGCTTCCAGTTCTTCTACGCGCCCGACGTCACGCTCGAAGAAGACCTCGCGCGGCGCGATCTCACCGTCAACGCGATGGCGCGCGAAGTGACGCCCGACGGCGACCTGATCGGCCCGGTGATCGATCCGTTCGACGGCCAGGCCGATCTGAAAAATCGCGTGTTCCGTCACGTCAGCGATGCCTTCCTTGAAGACCCCGTGCGCATTCTGCGCGTCGCGCGTTTCTCTGCCCGCTTCACCGATTTCACCGTCGCGCCCGAAACGATGGCGCTGATGCGCAAGATGATCGAAGCGGGCGAAGTCGATGCGCTGGTGCCCGAGCGCGTGTGGCAGGAAGTGTCGCGCGGGCTGATGGAGAAAAAGCCGTCGCGGATGTTCGAGGTGCTGCGCGAATGCGGCGCGCTCGCGCGCATCCTGCCGGAAATCGATGCGCTGTACGGCGTACCGCAGCGCGCCGACTATCACCCGGAAGTGGACACGGGCGTGCACGTGATGATGGTCGTCGATCACGCGGCCGCGCAAAACTATGCGCTCAGCGTGCGTTTTGCCGCGCTCACGCACGATCTCGGCAAGGCGACCACGCCTGAAGATGTATTGCCGCGCCATATCGGCCATGAAGGACGCAGCGTCGATCTGCTCAAGCCGCTGTGCGAGCGCCTGCGCGTGCCGAACGAGTGCCGCGATCTCGCGCTGCTGGTCGCGCGCGAGCACGGCAACATCCATCGCGTGATGGAGACGAAGGCGGCGGGCATCGTGCGTCTGTTCGAGCGCTGCGACGCGTTGCGCAAGCCCGCGCGTTTCGCTGAAGCGTTGCAGGCGTGCGAGTCCGATGCGCGCGGCCGTCTCGGCTTCGAGGCGCGCGCGTATCCGCAGGCCGAACGGTTGCGCGTGGCGCTCGTCGCGGCGCGCGCCGTCGATGCCGGCGCGGTCGCGAAGGCCTATGAAAACGAACCGGCGAAGATCAAGGACGCCGTGCATCGCGAGCGCGTGCGGGCGGTCGCGAAGGCGCTGAACGAAGCGCCTTCGCAAGAAGCGTGAACTAGAGCAGCCGGGCGATCAGCGACAGCAGCATCGACAGCACCAGCGTCGACATGAACGGGAACGGATATTCCTTTCCGAACAGCCGCAACGTGACATCGCCCGGCATCCTGCCGATCCCGAGCTTGCGCAGCCACGGCCAGCACGACGACAGCACCGCGACGGCGATGAACGTGGTGAGCAGCCAGCGGATCATCGTGTGAGCCTCGAACTTAGAGCGTGTGCGAGCGGTCGCCGCGCGCGAATGCGTCGAGCGTGCCGTCGATGCCGCGCGAAAACGCGATCACCTTGAACAGCTCTCCCATCTCGGCTTCCGACAGCAGCTTCTGCACGGCGTTGGCGGCGGGCAGAAAGTTCGGAATGTCGGAAGGATCGATCGAACTGAGCACGTCCGTGATGCCCGCATTCATCAGAAAGCGCGCCTGCGACGTGTAACCCAGCAGATCCGCGCCCGCATCGACGCCTGCTTCGGCGATACCCGTGAATTCGACGTGCGCGGTGATGTCCTGCAAGCCCGGATAAAGAAACGGATCGCCGTGGGCGCGGTGGCGGTAGTGGCACATCAGCGTGCCCTGCGCGCGCTGCGCGTGATAGTACTCGTGGCGCGGAAAGCCATAGTCGATCAATAGCGCCGCGCCGCGCGCGAGCATCGCGCAGACGGTGCGCGTGAAGGCGAGCGCGGCTTCGTGCGTCTCCGTCACGTAGTCGCCGTCGCCTTCGATTTCCAGCCCGCGCAGGAAGGCGGCATCGCGCTCCGACGCGACCGCGCGATCCTCGAAACCCAGCGCGCCGTTCTGCAAAGCGGCACCGCGCTCGTGCCACTGTCCGCCGCTGCGCGCGAAAAGCCGCACAGGCATGGCGTCGAGCACTTCATTGCCGATCACGACGCCTTCGAACGATTCAGGCAGCGCGTCGAGCCAGCGCACGCGCGCGGCCATGCCGGGCGCCAGCGCTTGGATCGTTTCGCGCTGACGCTCGCGCAATTCGCCCGACAGATCGACGATCGAATACGTGTCGAACTGCGCGCCGAGTTGGGCGAGCGCATTCAGCAGCCCGGAAGCCAGCTTGCCCGTGCCCGCGCCGAATTCCATCACGTGACGTGTGCCGCTCATCTCCAGCGCCTGCCCGATCGGCCGCGCGAGCGTTTCGGCGAAAAGCGGCGACAGCTCGGGCGCCGTGACGAAGTCGCTGCCATCCTCGGCGCGTCGGCCGAACTTGATGGCGCCGCCGCTGTAATAGCCCAATCCCGGTGCGTACAACGCGCGCTCCATGTAGCGATCGAACGGTATCCAGCCGCCGTTCGCCGCGATCTCCGCGCGAATCTGCGAAACCAGCGCTTCCGACTGCGCGAGCGCGGTCGGGCCGGGAGCAGGTAAACTATCGGGTTGGTGAGCTTTCGGATTCATCCCTGCATTGTAAATGAGCGCCTCGAACGATACTTCCGCCGCCGGCGCGCGGTCTGCCCCGTCCGCCCGGTCTGCCGCGTCAGCCCGGACGGTGCTGGTCACGGGCGCCGCGCACCGGATCGGCCGCGGGCTGGCCGTGGGCTTTGCCGCGGCGGGCTGGGACGTGGCCGTGCACTACGGCGCGTCGAAGGCGCAGGCGGACGAAGTGGTCGCCGAAATCGCCGCGTTGGGGCGGCGCGCCGTCACGCTGAAGGCGGATTTGTCCGTCGAGGCGGAAGTCGAGCGGCTCGTGCCCGATTGCATCGCGGCGCTCGGGCGGCCGTCGTGCATCGTGAACAATGCGTCGCTGTTCGACGAGGACACCGCGCTCGACGTCGGTTACGGGAAGCTGCTGCGCCTGACGTCGATCAACGTCGGCGCACCGCTGGTGCTGGCGCGGATGCTGCACGCCGCGACGCCCGAGGCGGCCGTGCACGACGAATCGCTGCGCGGCGCGGTGATCAACGTGCTCGACCAGAAGCTGTACAACATGAATCCGGATTACCTGTCGTACACGTTGTCGAAGGCCGCGCTCGGCACGGCGACCGTCGCGCTGGCGCAGGCGCTGGCGCCGAAGGTGCGCGTGGTCGGCCTCGCGCCGGGCCTGACGCTGCAATCGGGCGACCAGACGCCGGCAAGCTTCACGGCCGCGCACAAGGTGACGCCGCTCGGCCGCGCGTCGCGCGTCGAGGATCTCGTGGCGGCGGCGCTGTATCTGGCCGACGCGCGCGGCGTAACGGGCACGACGCTGGTCGTCGACGGTGGCCAGCATCTCGTGCCGCTGCCGCGCGACGTGATGTTTTTGACGGGCGCCGATCGCTAGCCGACCGGCTGCCGGTGCGCTGCGAGGCGCGCGCCGAAACGCGCCGCGACGCGTGCCGCGAGCGTGCCCCATTTGCAACTGCGTGCGAAACCGCGCGCAAACTTTGTACTGGAACGAACATGTCTGCCGCTCTGCTTCATCCCCGGCTCGCCGATTGCCGCCGGCTCTTTCTGCGCAATTACGAGGTGTACATCAATATCGGCGTGCACGACTTCGAAAAGCGCGGCGAGCAGCGCGTAGTGATCAACGTCGAACTGTTCGTGCCGCTCACGCTGTCCACGCCCGTCGAGGACAAGCTGCGCGAAGTCGTCGATTACGACTTCATGCGCTCGACGATCGGCGCGCGCGTGAGCCAGGGGCATATCCATCTGCAGGAAACGCTCTGCGACGACCTCGCGAAAGCGCTGCTCGCGCATCCGAACGTGCGCGCCGTGCGTCTGTCGACGGAAAAGCCCGATGTTTATCCGGACTGCGATGCCGTGGGCGTCGAGGTCTTCCATATCAAAGAGGACTGAGCGATGAACGCTCCCGAAACCCTGACGGGCGTCGAAGCGAACGCGCCCGTTGTCGACGCGACGGCAACCGCGGCCGCAAGCGAAGCCGAGCGCAAGCGCGCGCACACGCGCCGCGAGCAGAAAGAGCAGTACGAGAACAACAAGCTGTTCAAGCGCCTCGCGCGCCAGGTCGGCCAGGCCATCGGCGACTACAAGATGATCGAGCAGGGCGACAAGGTGATGGTGTGCCTGTCGGGCGGCAAGGACAGCTACGCGATGCTCGACGTGCTGATGCGCCTGCGCGAGCGCGCCCCGATCCACTTTGACATCGTCGCCGTGAATCTCGACCAGAAGCAGCCGGGCTTTCCCGAGCACGTGCTGCCCGAGTACCTGAGCAAGCTCGACATTCCGTTTCACATCGAGAATCAGGATACGTACAGCATCGTCAAGCGCCTCGTGCCCGAGGGCAAAACCACGTGCTCGCTGTGCTCGCGGCTGCGGCGCGGCATCCTGTATCGCGTGGCGGGCGAACTCGGCGCGACCAAGATCGCGCTTGGCCATCATCGCGACGACATCCTGCAGACGCTGCTGCTGAACCTGTTCTACGGCGGCAAGCTGAAGGGCATGCCGCCCAAGCTGCAATCCGACGACGGCAAGAACGTCGTGATCCGTCCGCTCGCGTACGTGAAGGAAACCGATCTCGAAAAATACGCGGAGTTGCGCGAATTCCCGATCATTCCGTGCAACCTGTGCGGCAGCCAGCCGAACCTGAAGCGCGCGGAAATGAAGGCGCTGATCCGCGAATGGGACAAGCGTTTTCCGGGGCGCGTCGAAAACATGTTCAACGCATTGTCGAACGTCGTGCCGTCGCATCTGATGGATCACACGCTGTTTCCGTTCGCGGGTCTGCGCGCGACGGGCGAGGCCGATCCGCAAGGCGATATCGCTTTCGACGAGGAGCCGTGTTCGACCGATTCCGCGCCCAGCGGCATGTCCGCGGCATCGCAAACGATCTCCTTCGTGCAATTCGACGATCTTTGACACCTCGTCAGACCCCCGCAAAGCCTTTCAAAACATACGCTTGCGGGGGGTTGACCGTTCGCTGGGCCACGTAGCCGCCACGTTCAACATGCTAGAATCGCCCACTCCAAACTCGTCGAATACGCCCACGTCATGAATATCGTGATTCTGGCGGCAGGCACCGGAAAGCGCATGCGCTCCGCATTGCCCAAAGTGCTTCATCCCTTGGCCGGCCGGCCGCTCCTCGCTCATGTCATCGATACTGCACGCACGCTGAATCCTGCGCGTCTGGTCGTCGTGGTCGGTCATGGCGCGGAGCAGGTGCGCGCGGCCGTCGCGGCGCCCGATGTGCAATTCGCGCTGCAGGAACAGCAGCTCGGCACGGGCCATGCGGTGCAGCAGGCGCTGCCGCTGCTCGAACCGTCGGCGCCGACGCTCGTGCTGTACGGCGATGTGCCGCTCACCCGCTCGAGCACGCTCAAGCGCCTGACGGACGCCGCCGGCCGCGACGGCTACGGCGTGCTGACCGTCACGCTCGACGACCCGACGGGCTACGGCCGGATCCTGCGCAGCGCGGGCGGCAAGGTCGAGCGCATCGTCGAGCAGAAGGACGCGACGCCCGAGCAGCAGCGGATCGCCGAGATCAATACGGGCATCGTCGTGATGCCGACGAAGCGTCTCGACGGCTGGCTGTCCTCGCTGAAGAACGACAATTCGCAGGGCGAGTTCTACCTCACCGACGTGGTCGAGCGCGCAATCGAAGCGGGCATCGACATCGTCACCGCGCAGCCCGATGAAGAATGGGAAACGCTCGGCGTGAACAGCAAGCAGCAGCTCGCGGAACTCGAGCGCATTCATCAGCACAATGTCGCCGACGCGTTGCTGATCGCGGGCGTGACGATCGCCGATCCGGCGCGTATCGACGTGCGCGGCTCGCTCGAATGCGGCCGCGACGTATCGATCGACGTGAACTGCGTGTTCGAAGGCAAGGTGACGCTCGCCGACAACGTCTCCATCGGGCCGAACTGCGTGATCCGCAACGCGACGATCGGCGCGGGCACGCGCGTCGACGCGTTCACACATATCGAAGGCGCGCAGGTCGGCGCGCAGGCCGTGCTTGGGCCCTATGCGCGGCTGCGTCCGGGCGCGACGCTCGCTGACGAAACACACATCGGCAATTTCGTCGAAGTGAAGAACGCGGTGCTCGGCCACGGCTCGAAGGCGAACCACCTGTCGTATATCGGCGACTCCGATGTCGGCGCGCGCGTGAATATCGGCGCGGGTACGATTACCTGCAACTACGACGGCGCGAACAAGTTCCGCACGATCATCGAAGACGACGTCTTTGTCGGCTCGGACACGCAGCTGGTGGCGCCCGTGCGCGTCGGCCGCGGCGCGACGATCGCGGCGGGCACGACGGTGTGGAAAGACGTCGAGGAGGGGCGGCTCGTGCTCAACGAAAAGACCCAGGTGGGCAAGACGGGTTACGTGCGCCCGACCAAAAAGAAAAGCTGAGGCAGCCGCGCGGGTCGCGCGGCCGGCTTCCAACTCTGAAGGATCATCATTATGTGCGGCATTGTCGGCGCGGTAGCGCAGAGAAATATCGTTTCCGTCCTGATCGAAGGACTACGTCGCCTCGAATATCGCGGCTATGACTCGTGCGGCGTCGCCGTGCTCGCGAGCGGTGAGCCGCAGCGCGCGCGCAGCGTCGCGCGCGTCGCCGATCTCGACGATCAGGTTCGCGACACGCGCCTCGAAGGCGCAACGGGCATCGCGCACACGCGCTGGGCCACGCACGGCGCGCCCGTCACGGATAACGCGCACCCCATCTTTTCGCGCGACGAGCTGGCGCTCGTGCACAACGGCATCATCGAGAACTACGAGTCGCTGCGCGAGATGCTGCGCGGCAAGGGCTATGAGTTCGTCTCGCAAACCGATACGGAAGTGATCGCGCATCTGATCCACAGCCTGTATCGCGGCGACCTGTTCGCGGCCGTGCGCGAAGCGACGGCGCAACTGCACGGCGCATACGCGATCGCCGTGCTGCACAAGGATCAGCCGCATACGGTGGTGGGCGCGCGCCAGGGTTCGCCGCTCGTCGTCGGTTTGGGGCAGGGCGAGAACTTCCTCGCGTCGGACGCGCTCGCGCTGGCGGGCAGCACCGACCGCTTCATCTTCCTCGAAGAAGGCGACGTCTGCGAACTGACGCTGGAAAACGTCCGCGTGTTCGATCGCGACGGCAAGCCCGCCGAGCGCGAAGTGCGGCAAGTGGCGGCGTATGGCGGTGCTGTCGAACTCGGCCCGTATCGCCACTTCATGCAGAAGGAAATCTTCGAGCAGCCGCGCGCGATCACCGACACGATTCCGCAAGCCGACGCATTCGATGCGTCGCTGTTCGGCGAGCAGGCCCCGCAGGCGTTCAGCGAAATCGACAACCTGCTGATTCTCGCGTGCGGCACGAGCTACTACTCGGGCCTGACGGCGAAGTACTGGCTCGAATCGATTGCGAAGATTCCGACGCAAGTCGAGATTGCCAGCGAATACCGTTATCGCGATTCGGTGCCGAATCCGAAGTCGCTGGTCGTGGTGATTTCGCAATCGGGCGAAACGGCCGATACGCTCGCCGCGCTGAAGCACGCACAGTCGCTCGGGCACAAGCACACGCTGTCGGTGTGCAACGTCGGCACGAGCGCGATGGTGCGCCAGACGGCACTGTCGTTCCTCACGCACGCGGGCCGCGAGATCGGCGTGGCGTCCACAAAGGCTTTCACGACGCAACTGGTCGCGCTGTTCGTGCTGGCCGCGACGCTCGGCAAGATGCGCGGCCACGTCAGCGCGGCGCAGGAAGCCGACTACATCCGGCATCTGCGCCACCTGCCGGCAGCGCTGAACAGCGTGCTGGCGCTGGAGCCGCAGATCATCGCGTGGTCGGAAGAGTTCTCGCGCAAGGAAAACGCGCTGTTCCTCGGACGCGGCCTGCACTATCCGATCGCGCTGGAAGGCGCGCTCAAGCTGAAGGAAATCTCGTACATCCACGCCGAAGCGTATCCGGCTGGCGAGCTGAAGCATGGGCCGCTCGCGCTCGTCATGGAGGCGATGCCCGTGGTGACGGTCGCGCCGAACGACGCGCTGCTCGAAAAGCTCAAGTCGAACATCCAGGAAGTGCGCGCGCGCGGCGGCCAGCTGTACGTGTTCGCCGATGCCGATACGAAGATCGTCAATGACGAAGGGCTGCACGTGATCCGCATGCCGGAGCACTACGGCTTGCTGTCGCCGATCTTGCACGTCGTGCCGCTGCAGTTGCTCGCGTATCACACGGCATGCGCGCGCGGCACGGATGTCGACAAGCCGCGCAACCTCGCGAAGTCGGTCACGGTGGAGTAAGCCGGACGCTTTCGTCGGCGCTCAGTGTTCGACTGTCTGGCAGCGGTTTTTCATCGAATATGAATCGTTCAGCCGTTCTGGCCGGTGGTACCGCGCGCCGCTTCCCGCGGAGCGCGTGCCGGAAGTGACAGCCGAGAACGCGATAGCGATGCTGAATACACTGACGCGCCGGTTCGCTGGTGGCAGCCGCTTCAATTCTTGTGGGTTCGAGACGAACGGCCTGGTTGAGTTGCGGCCATAAACATCGGCGCGGCAAATCGACAATGATCGTCGCCTAGTTGAGCGATGTCTACTGCATTGCCGAGACCGCGGCACGCAATGCAAGCAGATAGCTGTCGACGCCAAAGCCGCAAATTTGTCCCTTCACAACTTCGGCGAACACAGAGTGATGCCGGAAAGGCTCACGAGCGTGAATGTTTGACATATGCACTTCGACGACCGGGACCGTGAGAATCGCGAGCGCATCGCGAATCCCGTAGCTGTAGTGGGTCCAGGCGCCGGCGTTGATGAGCACAGCATCTACCCCATCGGTGAAGGCCTTGTGAATGCGTTCGCACATCTCGCCTTCATGGTTCGTCTGAAAGCTATCGACCTCGACCTTCAACTCGCGGGCTGTTGCCCGGAGCTTCTCGTCGATTTCTTCGAGCGTTATCGTTCCGTACTGGACCGGGTCGCGCTTGCCGAACATGTTGTGGTTGATGCCATGAAGCATGAGGACTTTCATTTCAGTATCTCGCTAACAGTGAATTTCAATCGGTCGGCAACTCGACGACGGTGCCTGAGGTTGCCGCAGTTGCGATGGCTTCCGTAATTCGCAGGTTTTTGAGGCCATCGCGTGCGGACACCAAAGGCGCAACTTCGCCCCGAACGACAGCGGCAAAGTGCTCCATCTGATGCTTGATGGGGTCATCGCGGACCATCCCGACAACGCCCACTTCGAACGGCTTCCACCATGAGCGGTCCTCGCGCCGTGCGTAAGTCTTCAGCCGCATAGTCGGAACGGCCAGACTCCCATTCGTTCCAGCGACGAGATAGCAGTCTTCGTCTTCGTACGTCGGATAGGCCTTGTTTTCTTGCGACGTCTGTTCCCAACTACGGGCGCTGGCCGCGGTATCCGAAAGCATGAACGTGCCAAGTGCGCCGCTAGCAAACCGGAGATTGATCGCAACCGTATCTTCGACGGGAAAATTCCGGGCCGCATGGGACTTGAATGCCTGCACCGCGACGATGTCGCCACACAACATGCGAAGGTTGTGCACCTCGTGAATCATGTTGAGCAGGATGGGACCCCCGCCGATTTCTCGACGCCATGGCGCCTCGACGAAGTAGTGGTCGGGCTTCATGAACATCGCAGTACCCGTGACTGCCACGAGACGTCCAAGGGCACCGGAGTCGACCACTTGCCGGGCCTTTTCCATGATGGGACTGTGCGCACGATGGTGACCAATCAAAATCGGGACACCAGCTTCCTCGCCGGCACGCACCAACGCTTCCGCTTCGGCGACGGTGGGGGCGATGGGCTTCTCAAGCAGCATCGGAACACGCGCGTCAAGACACTGCACTGCGTGAGCGACATGCAACTGATTGGGCGTCGCGAGGACGACACCATCGGGTTTGTCTTTTGCAAACAGTTCGTCAAGCGTCGCGAACAATGGCACGTTGGCCTGGTCAGCCAGCACTTTTGCCGCGGGTGACGGGTCGACAATTGCTGAAAGCATACAGGTGTTGCTGTGGCTTGCTGCACCGATATGTGCCTGTCCGATGTAGCCGGCTCCAGCGACGGCTATACGGGTCTTGCTCATGCTGTGTTACTCCTTGGTTGCGCGCTCATGCACGCGATTGCTTAAGAGCCTGCTGACGCATTTCCTGATACTCGGGATTCCCGAGTGGGCTTGAGTCGGGTTTGCCCAGGTCACCCTCCGGGTGTGATGCAGCCTCTCTTGCCCACTGCGGGTCTCCTGCTCCATCGTCTCGTCTCCCTATTTATCGCCGCCTGGCTTGACGTGCGGCTTGGCGTGGGAGTAAGAATAAAATCAACTTCTGCGCTTACAATGCGTGCATCGTTCACTTCAATGCTTCCTGATCGTGAATAATGACTGGGACCTTGTCGACCTCCGGGTCTTCTGTCAGGTCGCACGGCGGTCGAGCTTTGTCGCCGCCGCAACCGACCTGGGGATTTCCCCTGCCTATGTCAGCAAGCGGGTCGCCGATCTGGAACGGACACTCGGCGTCACCCTGTTTCATCGCACCACCAGGAGAGTGCGAATCAGTGACGCGGGGGAAGCGACTTACCTTTGGGCACGTAAGGTGCTGGAAGCGGTCGGCGGTCTGAACGACAGCGTCGCGAGGCCGGACACGACGCTGTCCGGTCAATTGCGCATCAGTTCAAGCCTGCGTCTCGGGCGCAATCATCTCTCTCCCATCCTTGCCGAATTGAACCGCGCACATCCCGGTCTCGAGATATGGCTCGAGCTGATGGACCGTCGCGTTGATTTGCTCGCTGAAGGCTTTGATATTGACGTGCGGATGGGTGAAGTCATGGAACCACATCTGGTCACCCACCTGGTCGCGGAAAATTCGCGAGTTCTCTGCGCAGCGCCTGAGTACATTGCGACATTCGGAGCTCCGAAGACTGTGGCCGAGTTGGCGCATCACAGTTGCCTGCTCTACCGGGAGCGACATCAAACCTTCGGGGTCTGGCGGCTACAGGGACCGGAGGGAATCGAGTCAATCAAAGTGACTGGTCCCATGGGCTCGAATCACAGCGACATTGTGTTCAACTGGGCCATTCAGGGGCGCGGCATCATTCTGCTGGCAGTATGGGATGTTGCCGAAGCTTTAGCTTCCGGACAGCTCCAGCGCGTCCTCCCCGAGTATCGGCAGGAAGCCAACGTCTGGGCCGTGACGGCCGCCAAACTGCAATCGTCTCCGAAATTGCGCGCCTGCACCGAATTCATCATGAAACATTTGCGCGAAGGCCCCTACGCACTGAATACAACGATTCAGTGATCGCTGGTCCGCTTGAATTATCAGGTCGTCCGTCGCCGTGAAGACGAATCGCGCGATAAACGGCTAGCCGTCTCCCACGCGACGCCTGACGCCGCAGCTTTGCGGTCGGCAACCTTCCTCTTCGAGCACGCGCGAGCGCGTCACCTCGACATCGTCAGCCGAGGTGAGTCGTTTTCATCTTCGGCTGCGGCGCGTCCCGCGACGTCAACTCCTGCATGATTCCGCACCTATCGACGGGATGTGCGCAGCGACACTTCTGCCGCAACCCGACGAGCCTTTGCCGTAGCTGCACGAGTTCGTCGATTCGCGTGCTGACGTGATCGATATGATCATCGACCAGCGAATTGATCGTGCTGCAACTCGACGAATGGCCATCCGCAGCCTCCAGTAGCGCGCGCACTTCTTCGTGTGTCATGTCCAGCGCGCGGCAATTTCGGATGAATCTCAGGCGGTCAATGTGGCTTTCGTTGTACGTGCGATAGTTCGCATCCGTTCTGTCGGCCTGCGGAAGGATGCCTTCTTTTTCGTAGAAGCGGATGGTGTCCGGCGTGCAGTTCAACCGACGGGCAAGTTCGCCGATCTTCATTTTTGCTCTCCTGACTTGACCTTGGAGTGACTCCAAGGTGTTTAGTACTACCGTGGATCACGAAAGAACGTTTGCATGCTACGCCGCAGAGCTTTCAATTGCCGGTGCGCGTGCAAGTGAGCGCCGGTGATGGCCGGCGGGCTCGCGATCCTGGTATCGAAGTGAACGCGAATGCAACACACGTGCAGGGAGCGAAAAATGAGCATCTGGGAACGAGTATTCGGAAATCATCAAGGCAGTCATCACGGCAACGGCGGGCGTCATGCGGAGCGTGCAAGCAGTCATCACGACGGACGGGATGCAAACGCCGATTGGGGCCATTCCCGTTCGCGCGTATCGGACTGGTCTGCGCCGTTGGGAAAGATCTGTTCGCGGTGCTACGCGCCCGCTTCGACGCAGGCGCAATTCTGCAATCGGTGCGGCACGTCGCTGCTGTTGTCGGCGTGCGGAAAATGTAGCGGACCGTTGCAGGCGGGTGCGAGGTTCTGCGGGCAATGCGGCACAGCCGTGCCTTGACGCAGCGCGCTCGCTTGATTGGCCACGCCCGTCTTTCCGTCGCGCGCGAGGGCTCAGTCCGCGCTGCGCGCCACATGGCCCGCGAACGATACGTGAATGACAGTTTTGTCATCTGCGGATCATCGATACGCACCGGCTTCTCTTCAGACTGGACGCATGCGCCCAAGGGCGAACGTCGAAGGAGAGAAAGCCATGAAGCGGCAGACCATGGTCGTCGCGTTGCTGATCGCCGTCGCGTCAGGCATGGCGTCGGCGCAGGACGCGTCGGCGCCGACATCGAAGACACGCGAGCAGGTACGGGCTGAAGTTGAACAGGCGCGCCGGGATGGCTTGCTGCCCTATCGGCGCCACGATTATCCACCCAGCAAGGCGACCATCGAGCGCAACAAGGAGCTGTATGCCATCGCGCATCCGAACGCCGTGAAGACTGAAGGTGCGACGGCGGTGCCCGCGAAATAGTCGCTCATAGATCCGCACTCCACGCGGACTATTTCGGCGCGCCGCGATCACCGGGCGCGCCATTTTTTCTTCGGCGTCGGCAGCGTTTGCATTCACGCGAGCAAGCCATCGGCACACGTCGCTCGCGTCGAATGCGAAAGATGACAGAAATCTCATGTCCGCGTCATGTTCGCACTGCTGCGCAACCGTAGCATCGCCACGGCTGCTCAACGGTAACTTCGCCTATGTCGATACGTTCATTCTCTGTGCTGCTGCTTGCGGCCACTGCTGCTGCCGCCGCTTCCGCTCATGCGCAGGCGGGTCCATCGCCCGCCGATCGCGCGACGGACCCGCCGCTCGCGCAACGCGGTGCGCCTGACGAGGGCGCCCAAGCACCCTTGACCCTCGACGACGTGCTCGGACTCGCCGCGCAATCCAACCCGATGCTGCGCGGCGCACGCGAGGGGGCCGACGCGTCCGCTGGCGCGTTCATGCAGGCAGGCGCGCGGCCGAATCCGCAGCTGTCGTTGCTGCAGGAAGGATTCAGCCGGGCCGAGCGCACGTCGACGGCGCTTGTCAACCAGACCATCGAGCTTGGCGGAAAGCGAAGCGCGCGGCTGGAAGTCGCGTCCTATGGCCGCGAACTGGCGCTCGCCACGCTCGACGGCCGCGCCGCGGCGCTGCGCGCGCAAGTCATCGCGGCGTTCTACGAACTGCTCGCCGCGCAACGTCAGTCGCAGGTCGCGCAGGAATCGGCGGACATCGCGGCGCGTTCCGCCGATCTCGCCGACAAGCGCGCGCGAGCCGGCAAGGTGTCGCCCGTCGAAGCCACGAAAGCGAAAGTCGCCGCTACCGGCGCGCAGATCGAGGCCGCGAATGCGATGACGCAGCTTTCGGCCGCAGCCGAAAAGCTCGTGAATGCGACGGGCAGCGCCGTCGTGCGCGAACGCGCGGTCATCGGCGATCTGGAGAGCGTGCCGACTATCGAGCCGCTGCCGCAACTGCTCGCGCGCATCGACGATGCGCCGCTGTCCCGCATGGCGAAGGCCGCCATGCTGCGCAGCAACGCGGCCGTGTCCGTCGAACGCGCGAGGCGCATGCCGGACATCACGATCAGCGCGGGCATGAAGCGCGTGATCACGGCCGGCATCGGCGACAACCAGGCGGTGATCGGCGTATCGATTCCGTTGCCGATTTTCGATTCGAACAAGGGCGGCTTGCTCGAAGCCGTGCATAAGGCGGAGCAGGCATCGGCCGATTTCGACGGCGAGCAGGCGGGACTGCGGCTCGCGCTGACGCAGGCGTACGCCAGCTATCAGATCGCGACGCAGGAAGCGCAGCGGCTGAAGGCCGATGTGCTGCCCGCCGCCCGCGACGCGCTGAACGCGATGTCGCGCGGCTATGCGCTCGGCAAGTTCAGCTTCCTCGACGTGCTCGACGCGCAGCGCACGTTGTTCCAGGAGCAGTCGCGCTACGTGCAGTCGCTGGCGGATGCCCATGCCGCGTGGGCGGAACTCGGGCGGCTCGTCGGCACGCCGCTGCCGTCGGGCCTTCCACAGACAACGGATAACCACTGAGGGGTCATCATGCCGCGCAAGAAAATCATTGCCATCCTTGCGGCCGCCGCTGTCGGAGCGGGTCTCGCGTTGGCCGCGTATGCGCTGACACATCGGCCGTCCGTCGACACGCCTGCGGGCCGCGAAAGCAGTGCGCCCACCGACGCCCAGACGACAGGTCCGCACGGCGGCACGCTGCTCAAGTCGGGCGATGTCGCCATCGAAGTCGTGCTGCCCGAAAAGCAGGGCGATGCGCGCCTTTTCGTCTACCTGTACGTGAAGGGCAAGCCCGTCGAAGGCGGCGGGCCGGCCGTGACGGGCACCCTGACGCGCATTCAAGGCAACAGGGAGAACCTGCAATTCGTTCCGTCGGGCAAAGGGTTCATGTCGGTGCAGCCCATCGCGAAACCTCACGTGTTCGATGTCACGCTGCGGACGTCGTGGCAGGGACGATCGGCGGCCTTCGCCTGGTCGCGCAGCGACGGTGTCATCGCGCTGAGTCCGCAGCAAAGCCAGACGGCGGGCATCGAACTGGCGAACGCCGGTCCCGCCGACATCACGGTCACGCTGCAAATGCCCGGCGAAATCAGGTTCAACGAGGACTTCACCGCGCATGTGGTGCCGCGCGTGGCGGGCATCGTCGAGCGCGTGGCCGTGTCCGTCGGCGAGAAGGTCGACAAGGGACAATTGCTCGCCGTCATCGCGAGCACCGACCTGGCCGACCGCCGCAGTGAACTGCTGACGGCGGAGCGCAGATTGTCGGCGGCGCGGACCTCGTACGAACGTGAGCGAACGCTGTGGCAGGAACGCATCTCCGCCGAACAGGACTATCTGCAGGCGCAGGTGCAACTGCGCGAAGCGGAAATCGCCGCGCAGAACGCGCGTCAGAAGCTGCTCGCGCTGAACGCGGCCGCGAACGCGGGGCCGCTGAACCGTTACGAGCTGCGCGCGCCGTTCGCGGGAACGATTGTCGAAAAGCACGCGACCACGGGTGAAGCCATCGCCGCCGACGCGAACGTATTCACGCTGTCGGATCTATCGACCGTGTGGGCGGAAATGGCCGTGCCTGCGCAGTCGTTGAATGCCGTGCGTGTCGGCCGCGAGGCGACCGTCAAGGCGACGGCGTTCGATTCGAGTTCGAGCGGCCGGATCGCCTACGTCGGCTCGCTGCTCGGCGAGCAGACGCGCTCGGCGCAGGCGCGGGTGGTGCTGCCCAACCCCGATGGCGTTTGGCGTCCCGGCATGTTCGTCAATGTGTCGGTCGACGCGGGGCGGCAGTCCGTGCCCGTGGCCGTCGCGCAGGACGCGCTTCAGGACATCGACGGCAGTCCCGCCGTGTTCGTGAAAACGGCGAAGGGATATGTCGCGCAGAACGTCGCAACGGGGCGCCGGGACAACCGCATCGTCGAAGTCGTGAGCGGCCTGCGAGCGGGTCAACAGTACGTCGCCGCCAACAGTTTCGTGCTGAAGGCCGAACTCGGAAAGAGCAGCGCCGAGGAAGAGTGACATTGCGGGCGCCGCGCGGCGGAAGCCGTTCGGCGTGCGGCCGTTGGACCGTTCATAGGACATCCCATGTTTGAGCGACTCATCCGTTTTGCGATCGCGCATCGCTGGCTCGTGATGCTGGCCGTCGTCGCCGTCGCAGCCGTCGGCGTGTTCAGCTATCAGAAGCTGCCCATCGACGCCGTGCCCGACATCACCAACGTCCAGGTGCAGATCAACACGTCCGCGCCGGGCTATTCGCCCCTCGAAGCCGAGCAGCGCATCACCTTCCCCGTCGAGACGGCGATGGCCGGCCTGCCTGACCTCAGCCAGACACGCTCGATTTCGCGCTACGGCTTGTCCCAGGTCACCGTGATCTTCAAGGACGGCACCGACATCTACTTCGCGCGGCAACTCGTCAACGAACGCATTCAGGAGGCAAAGGAGAAGCTGCCGCGCGGCGTCGCGCCCGCCATGGGACCGACGTCGACGGGACTCGGCGAAATCTACCTGTGGACCGTCGAGGCCGACGCGTCGGCGCGCAAGTCCGACGGCAGCGCGTACACGGCGGCGGATCTGCGCGAGTTGCAGGACTGGGTCATCAAGCCGCAGCTGCGCAACGTGCCCGGCGTCACCGAAGTGAATTCGATCGGCGGCTACGTGAAGGAATACCGGGTCGCGCCGAATCCCGCCAAGCTGATGTCGTACGGTCTGACGCTCGCCGATGTCGTGCGCGCGCTGGAGCGCAACAACGACAACGTCGGCGCGGGCTACATCGAGAAGCGCGGCGAGCAGTATCTGGTGCGCGTGCCGGGCCAGGCCGGTTCCGTCGACGACATCGCCAGCATCGTGCTCACCAATGTGAGGGGCGTGCCCGTCCGCGTGAAGGACGTCGGCCAGGTGGATATCGGGCGCGAGCTGCGCACGGGCGCCGCGACATCGAACGGCGCAGAAGTGGTGCTCGGCACCGTCTTCATGCTGATGGGCGAAAACAGCCGCTCGGTGGCGAAGGCCGTCGCGCGCAAGATGGACGACGTGAACCGCACGCTGCCGCCGGGCGTCAGGGCGATTCCCGTCTACGACCGCACGGTACTGGTCGAAAAGGCCGTGGCGACGGTGAAAAAGAACCTGCTCGAAGGCGCCGTGCTCGTCATCGCGATCCTGTTCCTGTTCCTCGGCAATATCCGCGCGGCGCTGATCACTGCGCTGGTGATTCCGCTGTCGATGCTGATGACCTTCACGGGCATGGTCAACGCGAAGGTGAGCGCGAACCTGATGAGTCTCGGCGCGCTCGACTTCGGCATCATCGTCGACGGCGCGGTGGTGATCGTCGAGAACTGCGTACGCCGGCTCGCGCATGCGCAGGCGCTGGCCGGGCGGCCGCTGACGCGCGACGAGCGCTTCGCCGAAGTGTTCGGCGCGTCGCAGGAAGCGCGCCGCGCGCTGATCTTCGGCCAGTTCATCATCATGGTGGTGTATCTGCCCATCTTTGCGCTGACGGGCGTCGAAGGAAAAATGTTTCACCCGATGGCCGTAACCGTCGTGATGGCGCTCGCCGCTGCGATGGTGCTGACGGTGACCTTCATTCCCGCCGCCGTCGCGCTGTTCATCGGCGAGCGCGTCGAGGAAAAGGAAAACCGCCTGATGCGCTGGGCGCGCCGCGCTTACGAGCCGGTGCTGGAGCGCTTCATCGCGCGGCCGAGGCGGGTGCTGCTCGCCGCCGTCGCCGTCGTCGGCCTGACGCTGGCGCTCGCGACGCGCCTTGGCAGCGAGTTCGTTCCGAGTCTCAACGAAGGCGACCTCGCCGTGGCGGCGCTGCGGATTCCGGGCACGAGTCTGTCGCAATCGATCGAGATGCAGACGGCCATTGAACGGACGCTGAAGCAGCGCATTCCCGAGATAGAGCGCGTGTTCGCGCGCACTGGGACGGCCGAAATCGCCGCCGACCCGATGCCGCCGAATCTCTCCGACGGCTATGTGATGCTCAAGCCCGCCGCGCAATGGCCGGACCCGGCCAAGCCGCGCGAGCAGCTGATTCGCGAAATCGAAGCCGTGCTGGCGGAACTGCCCGGCAACGCGTATGAGTTTTCGCAGCCGATCCAGTTGCGCTTCAACGAACTGATTTCGGGCGTGCGCAGCGACGTCGCCGTGAAAATTTTCGGCGACGACATGACCGTTCTCAACGACACGGGTGCGAAGATCGCGGCCGCGCTGCAAAAGGTGCCGGGCGCATCGGAAATCAAGGTCGAGCAGACAACGGGCTTGCCCGTGCTGACCATCGAGCTCGACCGCGACGCGCTGGCCCGCTATGGCGTGACCGTGACGGACGTGCAGGACGCCGTCGCGGCGGCTGTCGGCGGGCAAAAGGCGGGCACGCTGTTCAAGGGCGACCGGCGCTTCGACATCGTGGTTCGCTTGCCGGAGGAGCTTCGTTCGGATATTGAGGCGATCAGGCGTCTGCCGATCGCGCTGCCGGGGTCACCGAATGCGTCGCCGAATGTGTCATCGAATGCGTCGCAGGCTGCATCGGGCGCGAGCGGGCCGTTCGTCCAGCCGCCCTATGTGCCGTTGACGGAACTGGCGACCGTGCGCGTCGGTCCGGGGCCGAACCAGATCAGCCGCGAAAACGGCAAGCGGCGCGTGGTCGTCAGCGCGAATGTGCGCGGCCGCGATGTCGGGTCGTTCGTGGCGGCGGCGAAGGCGCAGATCGGTCAGGACGTGCAGGTGCCGGCGGGCTATTGGGTGTCGTGGGGCGGGCAGTTCGAGCAGCTGCAAAGCGCCAGCGAGCGCCTGAAGCTGGTCGTGCCGCTCGCGCTGTCCATGGTGTTCGTGCTGCTGTTCATCATGTTCAACAACGTGAAGGACGGGTTGCTGGTGTTCACGGGCATTCCGTTCGCGCTGAGCGGCGGCGTCGTGTCGCTGTGGCTGCGCGGCATTCCGCTGTCGATCACGGCGGCCGTCGGGTTCATCGCGCTGTCGGGCGTGGCCGTGCTCAACGGTCTCGTGATGATTTCGTTCATCCGGAATCTGCGCGAGAACGGCGCCGCGCTCGATGCCGCCGTGCGCGAAGGTGCGCTGACGCGGCTGCGGCCCGTGCTGATGACGGCGCTGGTCGCGTCGCTCGGCTTCTTGCCGATGGCGTTCGCGACGGGCACGGGCGCCGAGGTGCAACGTCCCCTCGCGACAGTCGTGATCGGCGGCATTCTGTCGTCGACGGCGCTCACGCTGCTCGTGCTGCCCGTGCTGTACCGCGTGTGCCATTCGGTATCGTTGCGCAACAGATTCGCCGCGCGCGCCGGCCGCGGCTGGTGGGGCCGCATGGTGCGGCGCCCGGGATTCGATCGGGGTAACGTGTAATGCGCATATTGATTGTCGAAGACGAGCCGAAGACGGGCGCGTATCTGCGGAAGGGGCTGACCGAGGCCGGCTATGTCGTCGATTGGGTGGAAGACGGCATTTCGGGCCAGCATCAGGCCGAAACCGAGGATTACGACCTTCTGATCCTCGACGTGATGCTGCCCGGTCAGGACGGCTGGACCTTGCTGCGCAATCTTCGGCGCAGCAAGCCGACACCCGTGCTGTTCCTGACCGCGCGCGACGACGTCGGCGATCGCGTCAAAGGACTGGAACTCGGCGCCGACGATTACCTCGCGAAGCCGTTCGACTTCGTCGAACTCACGGCGCGCGTGAAGTCGATTCTTCGCCGTGGCCAGCCGCGCGACTCGAACACGCTGCGCGTGCTGGATCTGGAACTCGACCTGACGCGCCGCAAGGCGACGCGGCAGGGCGACACGATCCTGCTGACGGCGAAGGAGTTCGCGCTGCTGTGGCTGCTGATGCGGCGCGAGGGCGAAATTTTGCCGCGCGCGTCGATCGCGTCGCAGGTGTGGGACATGAACTTCAACAGCGACACGAACGTTGTGGATTCCGCGATCCGCCGGCTTCGCTCGAAGGTCGACGACGCCTACGAGCCCAAGCTGATCCACACGGTGCGCGGCATGGGCTACGTGCTCGAAGTTCGCGACGGCGCAGCGTGATGTCGATGCTGAAGTTGACACTGAAGTCGACGCTGAAGTTGACCCGGTTCCTGCCACAGACGCTGCGTGCGCGGCTCACCGTGCTCATCGTCCTGTCGGCGTCCGTCATTCTCGTGCTGAGCGGCGTGTCGCTCTACGAGGCGCTGCGCAATCGCATCGACGCCGCTTCGGCCGACCAGATGAACAGCACGATGACGGCGCTGGAGTCGCACCTGTTCGACATCGGTTCGGCGGCCGATGTCGCGGCGAATACCGAAAGACTGATCGACCAGTTGCACGGCCATCGCAGCCTGGACCTCGCGATCTACGACACGGATGCGACCCTGTTGCTCGCGACGCGCCGCTTCCGGCCGTTCGCGCCGACGCTCGCGGCGTGGTCGGGACGCGCGCCCGTCGAGTTTTCGCGCGACAGGACGAGCCTTCGGTATCTCGTGTCGTCGGTGCCGCTGAGCCGCGATCAGGGCATGCCCGTGCGCGTCGTGCTTCAGTACGACGCGACCGACGATGCCGCGCTGTTGCGCGCGCACGCCTATACGATCGCGCTGATCGAAGTGCTCGGCATCGTGCTCGCGGCTGCGCTTGCATACGGCATCGCGATGCTTGGCCTGAGTCCGCTGCGCGGCATGGTCGCGCGTGCCGAAGCGATGTCGTCGAGCCGTCTCGCGCAGCCGCTGCCGGAACTCGAAACGTCCGGCGAGCTGAAGGAACTCGAACGCGCGTTCAACGGCATGCTGGAGAGACTGAATGAATCGTTCACCCGTCTTGGCCAGTTCTCGTCGAACCTCGCGCACGACATGCGCACCCCGCTGACCAATCTGCAGGCGGCCGCGCAAGTGGTGCTGTCGCAGCCGCGAAGCGCGGACGAATACCGCGACGTGATCGAATCGAGCGTCGACGAGTATCAGCGGCTGTCGCGGATGATCGAGGACATGCTCTTTCTGGCGCGCGCCGAAAACGCCGACGCGCAGATCGCCGTGCGACGCCTCGACGCAGTGGCGGAAGCGGAGCGCGTCGCGGGCTACTACGAGCCGATGGCCGACGATGCCGACATCGCGATTCGCGTGTACGGCCGCGCGGAGATTCATGCGGATCTGCTGCTGTATCAGCGCGCGTTGAGCAATCTGCTGTCGAACGCGCTTGCCCACGCGCCGCGCGGTTCGACGATTTCGATCGATTGCAGCGAAACGGGCGACACAGCCAGAATCGCCGTGTCGGACAAGGGCGCGGGTATCGAGCGGCAGCACCTGGACCGCATCTTCGAACGGTTCTACCGCGTCGATCCTTCGCGCTGCAATTCCGCATCGGGAACGGGGCTCGGGCTCGCCATCGTCAAATCGATCATGGAGAGCCACGGCGGGCAATGCGGCGTCGACAGTCTTCCGGGGCGCGGCGCGACGTTCTGGCTGAGCTTTCCGCGCGCGCGTCGAGGCGATGCCATTGCTGCTTGGACGCGTACCTCGCGCTAGCCGTCTTCACGCGG
>BBSL01000044.1 GCA_001319865.1 Burkholderia sp. E7m39
ATGTTGTCGTGACGATCGACGTTCGACTTCTGCTCGCCGCCATGCCGTGCGATCGCGTGGACTTCCTTGTTGCGCGCAATCGTGCCGGCATTGGGCGGGTACTGGGTCTTGCTGATGGGCAGCGTGCCGTCGTGCTGCGCCTGGATCAGTTCGTCGCGGACCTGCTCGCGCGTCTTGCCTTGCGCGAATGCGGACGGCGAGAGCGTGCCCAGCACGATGGTGGCAGTCACGAACGCTGCGGCGATTCTGGTTGCTTTCATGATGGATCTCCTCGGTGATGACGGCCGGGTGGCGCGTCGTGAAACCAGTATGTCGGGCAGACAGTGCGCGTCCGTGACGCGAAGATGAGAAAAATGTCACGCGGGAAAAGCAGGACACAAGATGTCCACACGACGCTATGGACAACATGGGGATATCGCGGAGGCGTTGGCTGTGGGCAGATTCTGGGTAAACACGCGGGGCGCATGAATGCGCGAAAAGTTGTTCAGGCTTGCGGCGCGTGATCCCATGCTTATGCTCATAGGTATCCGTTCGGCAATCCTTTGAGCGCAAAGCGGATTTACCCTTTGTCCACAGAAAGCAGACGTGCTTGTTAACTGCTACTACGTATACATACGGATCAGTTCAAAGACAGTGAGCAGTGCGCGGCCGCTGCGCACAGGCGATGCAATCGCGCGTAGCTTGATCGTCGGAGAAGAGCGGATGTCGGATTTGGCGCGTCGTTCTGGCGGTCATGTGTGCGGCGGATGCCAACACTTGAGGGTCTCTGGACCGTCGGCGATGCGTGGATCGGATGGACTCACGTGGCGCGCGTGCCCTGTGCGGCGGGCATCGGCGGTGTGTGTCGCGCAAACGGGCATGCACGTTGCTGTTAAGTGGCGCGTCCGGCACCGCAGCCGGTCCAACTCACACACCATACCGGAGGCGAACGTGCTGGCAACGAAACCGTGTACTGCGACATGTGTCATCGATGGAATCGCGGTCACGCTGACCTTTTTCCCCGACACCGAAGTCCTGCGCATCACCGATAGTACGGGCAGCCGTCTCAGGGAGACGCGCTGGTCGGCGTCGTGGCAGAGCCTGGTCGCGACGTTCCGCGAACTCAGCGAAACACCCGTCGAAGATCGTGCCGATCCCGATGTGCTGTTCGCGAGCCACCCTCGCCCGCACGCGGCGCATACGCGCTTCGCGAGCTGAGCGCGGCGTAGTTTGCGCGTCGTGCAATCGCGGACGGTCGGGAAAAACGGGCGGCAAAACAAACGGGCGAACTGGGCGGCAAATGGTGCTCGCTTCGACCGATTGAATGCGCGGATGCGCTCCTATACTGCTTTCCATGGAGCGACGATTCACAAGCCCATCGACGCGGTTCCCCTCTGCGTCGCGCATGACCGAAGTTGCCAGCAGTCGATGTAGCAGCAGGCATGATCGCAGTCGCAGGACGGCAGTCGAGGTAAGACGAATAGCAGCCGGATCGGCAGTTCGAAGTTCTCGTTGCAGTGCAGTCGCAGTGGCTTTTTTGCAGGCGCTTCTGTTTTTGCTTTTGCAGTCGATTTTGCAGTGGCAGTTTGTTTTGCAATGGCAGTCGCTTTTCGCAACAGCAGCACGCACGCTTTTTCACAGCAGCTTTCGCAGTCGGCAGTTCGCAGCAGATGCACCGGGCAGTAGTTCGACCGGTTTCACCAATGCAGTTGGGGTTAGCAAGCAAGGAGTAGGCGCGGGGCCAATCGAAGCAAAAAAAGTTTCACCAATAACAGCTTCTCCGTGATGAGCAGCATTCGGCAAGCATCCACGCGCCTGTTCGATATGACTCATCCACCGAGCCCTGTTCCCCCGCGGGACAGGGCTCTTTTTTCATGCCGCATCTCTTGCGGCGCGCGCGCGCCGATCACACGCGCTCCACGTGCTCCCATCCGCCCGTCGCCATGCTTTTCACCGATGCGGCCACGAACGCCAGTCCCTTCACGCCATCCGATACGCCAGGAAAAAGCGTCGGGCTATCGTCGGCGGGGCATCCGCTGACTCTCGCGGCAACACGCTGCGCGAACTCGGTGTAGAGATTCGCAAACGCCTCCAGATAACCTTCCGGATGGCCGATTGCAATGCGCGTCGAACGCTGCGCGCTTTCGCTTGTCGCGGGGCCGAGCCGGCGCGTGATGATCTGCTCGAACGCATCCTGCCGTCGATGGATCAGGCGGTTCGGCTCTTCCTGATGCCATTCGAGTCCGCCCTTGTCGCCGTGAACGCGAAAGCTCAATCCATGTTCCGAGCCCGCCGCCGCGTTCGTCACCCACAGCGAGCCGCGTGCGCCGTTCTCGTAGCGCAGCAGCGCGGAAACATAATCGTCGATGGTGCGCCCGGGAATCGCCGAGCCGACATCCGCGCACAGGCGCGTGACGTCCATGCCCGTCACGAACGCGCCGAGATGAAACGCGTGCGTGCCGATATCCATCAGCACGAGCGAACTGCCGGCGCGTCCCGCTTCCGTGCGCCAGCCTGCGGGCAGATCGCGATGGGCCAGATAGCTCTGCACGTACTGCAGATGCACCTGACGAATTTCGCCGAGTTCGCCGGCGCGAATCATGTCGCGTGCCTGACGCACCATCGGAAAGCCCGAGTAGCAATACGTCACGCAGAACTCCGCCTGCGTGGCCTTCACGCGCGCGGCGATATCGCGCGCCTGCGCGAGATCGTTCGCTAGCGGCTTGTCGCAGATCACGTGAAAGCCGCGTTCGAGTGCCAGCATGCAGATCGCGTGATGCGAGTCGTTGGGCGTCATGATGGCGACGGCATCGATACGATCCGTGCGCGCGGCCTCCGTATCGAGCATCTGCTGCCACGATGCATAGGCGCGGTCCGGCGCGATGAACAGATCGGCGGCCGCCTGCCGCGCACGTTCCGCATTCGACGACAGCGCCGCGGCAACGATGTCGTAATGGCCGTCGAGGCGCGCCGCAATGCGATGCGTCTCCCCGATGATCGAGCCCGGCCCGCCGCCGATCAGGCCAAGGCGGATGCGTCTGCCCATCGTGTTGGTCCCCATGTCGTCTCCCTCGTCGTCAAAGATGCGTTGCTAGTGCGTCGCGTTGCGCAATTCGAGGTCGCGCAGCGCGGCCGCGAGCTGATCGTCCCGCCACTGTTCATCGAGCGCTTTCGCGAGAATCTGCTGCTGGCTCGCGGGCGCGAGTCCGCCGACGGGCGGATTGCGGTCTAGATTGGTCGGAAACGCATAGCCTTCCGCGCACGACGCGATCACGGCCTGCATTTGGTTGGCATCGAGTCGATGCTGCGCGCGCATCGCTCGCAGCACAGGAAACACGGCGTTGCACATGCGCGTGCGATCGAGCGACTCCATCGCGCGTCCATACGCCGACGACACCTGCAGCAGATTCGCCATCCGTTGCACGTCGTGCGTGCGGTTCGAACCCGCCGCGTGAAACAGCGCGGGATTGAAGAACAATGCGTCGCCTTTTTGCAGCGGCAACTGCGCGTAGTGCGATTCGAAGTACGCGCGAAAGTCCGCGCGGCGCCACGCGACATAGCCTTGGTGGTAGCGCTGCGAATACGGCAGCAGCTTGGTCGGACCGCTTTCGACGGGCATGTCGGTGTGCGCGACGGCGCCTTGCAGCGTGAGCATCGGCGACATCGTGTGCACATGCGCGGGAAAGCGCTGCGCTTCGTCGACGGTGAGAAAGCCGAGATGAAAATCGCGGTGCGCCTGCTGCGCTTCGCCGCCTGGCCGCACGACGTTCACTTGCGACGTCATCTGATAGCCGGGCCCGAGCCACGCTTCGGCCGCCGCCATCAACACGGGATTCGCGAAGTAGCGGACGAACACGTCGGGCGCCGCGAGGCACAGTTTTTCCTGCGCGTTCCAGATGCGGTCGTTCGCGCCCGCCTTCGCGAAGTGATCGGCGCCGCCACCCGCCTTGCGCTCGCTGCGGATGATCGACTCGAAGATCGCGGTGGCGTCGTCGATGCACGCCGTGTCGCTGTAGGCGCGCTGCAGCACGAACACGCCCGCGCCGTCGAGCAGCACGCTTGCCCACTCGGCGAGCAGCGCGGGGCGGCGCGCGTCGTCCCGCAAGAGCGGCCGCAGCGCGTCGCAGTCGTAGAGCGGGATGGCCTGCGCGACATCGGCGGCAAGACGCGGCTTGGGCTGCCGTTCGCGCGACGTTTCGATCAGCTTCGCGAAGTCGTCGACGGAACAATCCGCCTCGCGAAACCACGTGTGCGGGCCGTGAACCTGCGCTTGAGCGTTCATCTCGTCTGTCTCCATGTTTGCGGTCCAGCTTAGCCTCAATCTTCGGCGCTGCGGTACCATCGAAACATCAAAAACACATCAAAAACGGGCGGTGCTTTCGATGGCTCATCCCTTTCTGATCAAGGAGATCGCGCTGCAGGCGGGGCTCGGCACGGCGACTGTCGATCGCGTGCTGAACGGCCGCGCGCACGTGCGCGAGCACACGCGGCGGCGCGTGCAGCAGGCGATCAGGGAACTGGAGAAGCAGCAACTGACGATGGCGACGAGCGGGCGCAAGCTCGTCGTCGATGTGATCGTCGAGGCGCCGCGCCGTTTCGCCGACGAAATCCGCGACGCGCTCGAACACACCGTGCCGGGCTTGCATCCCGCGATCTTCCGGCCGCGTTTCCTGATGCAGGAAACGATGACGACCGCGCAGGTGGTCGACGCGTTACACGCCATCGCGCGGCGCGGCAGTCACGGCGTGTTCCTGAAGGCGCGCGATGTGCCCGAGATCGCGCAGGCCATCGCCGAACTGAAGCAGCGCGAGATTCCCGTCGTGACGATGTTCACCGACATTCCGGCGTCTGCGCGTATCGCGTATGCGGGGCTCGATAACCGCGTCGGCGGCGCGACGGCGGCGTATCTGATCGGCCACTGGCTCGGCCGGCGCGCGGGCAACGTGCTCGTCACGCGCAGCAACGAGCGCTTTCGTGGCGAAGAGGAACGCGAAGCGAGCTTTCGCGCGATGCTGCGCGAGCGCTACGCGCATCTGACGCCGATCGACGCGAGCGGCGGGCAGGGGCTCGATGCGCAAACGGAAGAACGCGTGCGCAAGGCGATCATGACGGGACAGAAGGGGCAGAAAATCGCCGCCGTCTATTCGATGGGCGGCGGCAACGCGGCGATCCTGCGCGCGCTGACGGCGCTGAACCAGCATCCGAAGTGCTTCATCGGACACGATCTCGATCGCGAGAACGTGCAGTTGCTGCGTGAGCGCGCGATCACCGCGATCCTGCATCACGATTTGCGGCAGGACATGCGCTGCGCGTGCCAGCACGTGATGAGTTTCCACAAGCTGCTGCCTGGGTCGGCGGTGAGCGGGTCGTCATCGGTGATGGTCGTGACGCCGGAGAATATTCCGCACGATGTGAGCGCGCGGTTTGCGGCGCGCTTCGACGCGTCTTGAAAACACGAGCAGCAAGCACACGGAACGACAGAAGGGCATGCGTCGCTGCGTCCAGCAGGCGCTCGCCGTGCGCCCGCGCCATCAAACGAATATCAGAATCCGGCGCGCGTAAGGAAAGGCTGTCATCGGAGTCCTGTCTTATCTTAAGAATTTAAGAATAGGACGATATCTCGGTAGGGATTCGCTTACTAGGATACGAGATAAGGATTCGTACACGCGGTTCGGATTCTCAAAAAGTACGCAGCACTGAAAAGCATTGTTGTTGCGATCCCGCCTCGATCGCTCTGAGAGAGGCAGTTCGAACCGCATCGCCAGTCATGGCGTTCCATCGATTCCCCCATTGATCCAGGCCGGTTGGCCCACGAGGACGCCGCTCAGCGCGAAGCCCGTGGCGAAGCTTTGCCTGCGATCGGATCGCCGTGACCGGGTGTCACGAGTTCGTTCTTCTATTTTCAGATCTAGAGAGTCTTCATCCATGAACAAGAATCGGTTTCGTCGTGTATTCAGCAAACGTCTGGGTATGCTGGTCGCCGTTGCAGAAAATGTAGTGAGCCAAGGCAAGGCGGCAGGCGAAAGCGCAGGCGTGAGCGCCTCGGGCAGCGAACTGGGCGTCGTGTCGTCGCTGACGACAACGGCGGCGCTCGCGCTGCTGGTGCTGGACCCGTCGATCGGTTTCGCGCAGGCGCTGCCGACCAACGGCCAGGTGGTCGCGGGCCAGGCGGCCATCTCGCAGAACGCCAACACGATGAACATCAACCAGGGCAGCCAGCGCGCCGTCATCAACTGGGATACGTTCAACGTCGGCCAGGGCAACACAGTGCAGTTCAACCAGCCGAACGCACAGGCGCAGGCGCTGAACCGCGTGGTGACGGGCGCGCCGTCGAACATTCAGGGCACGCTGCTGGCGAATGGCCAGGTGCTGATCCAGAACGCGAACGGCGTGCTGTTCGGCAAGGGCGCCGTGGTCAACGTCGGCTCGCTGCTGGCGACGACGAAATCGATCGATACGAACCAGTTCATGGCAGGCGGCCCGTTGCAACTGCAATCGACGGGCACGAACGCGAGCGTCGTCAACGACGGCCAGATTCAGGCGCAAGGCTACGTCACGCTGATGGGCGACCAGGCGCGTAACACGGGCTCGATCACGACGGCGCCGGGCGGCCAGGTCGTACTCGCAGCCGGCGACAGCGCGACAGTCGCGCTCGCGAACGGCCAGGGCATCCAGCTGACGCTGACGAATGCGACGGCCAACGCGCTGGCTGAAAACAGCGGCACGATCAACGCACAGAACGGCTCCGTGCTGCTGACGGCGCGCGGCAAGGACACGCTGCTCAACACGGTGGTGAACCTGTCGGGCGTGACGCGCGCGGGCACGGTGGTCGCGGATGCAGGGACGACGGGCGATGTCGCGGTGACGGGCAAGATCGACGCATCGAACATGGCGGCGGGCGGCGTGGGCGGCACGGTGGTGCTGTCGGGCGATCGCGTGGGCGTGTTCGGCAACGCGACGGTCGACGTGAGCGGTGACGCGGCCGGCGGCAAGGTCATCATGGGTGGCGACAGCCTGCATCAACTTGCGGGCACGCAGGCGCAACTGATGTTGCAGGACGGCGTGACGTTCGCGAACTTCACGCAAGTGGACAGCGGCGCGACGATCAAGGCCGGTTCGGCGCATGGCAATGGCGGCTTCGTCGAAACGTCGGGTCATAGCCTAGACGTGCAGGGCACGGTCAGCGCAGCGGCTCCGAACGGCAAGGCAGGCCAGTGGCTGATCGATCCGACCGACGTGACGATCAGCACGGGCGCGGATGCGAACTACAGCGGCAGCGTTTCCGATGGCACGTTCAGCGGCGGCTCGAACACGAGCGCGACGGTGAAGAACACGACGATCAGCAATGCGTTGAACGCGGGCACGGACGTGACGATCACGACGGCCAGTTCGGGCACGGCGACGGGCAATATCGTGCAGCAGGCGGGCGCGGATATTGTGAAGACGGCGGGCGGCGACGCCAATCTGACGATGCTCGCCAACGGCAGCATCCAGCTCAACGGCAATATCACGACGACCAGCAACAAGCTAAACCTGAACCTGACCGCTGATATGAGCGGAAATCACAATGGTTCGGTTACGGTGCAGGGCGCTAATACGGATCTGGGTGGCGGCAGCCTCACGATTTCAGGCAACACCGTGAATGGCAATGGCCTCGCGGGTGCGGGCGCCGTCTATCTGAGCGGCAATCAGAGCAACATCGGCGGTGGCTCGATTACAGGCGCTGCCAACACGGGCGCCGGCGTGACGATTGCGGGTAATTTCGCTGAGGTTGGGAGTGGCGCGCTTAACGTTAGCGGTGCATCCAACAGCGGAGACGCAATCCTCGTGACGGGCGGTTTCAGTGCAGATCAAAGTGCACAGGTACTTCTGTCGGGAACGTCTGCGTCAGCAAAAGGAGTTCACTTCTCTCCCGGCTCACACCTTTCGGCAAAGGGAAACAGCGCCGTAAATATTTCCGGCTCCTCAACGGATGGTGACGGCATCCTTCTCGGAAACTATGGCTACGCCAACCCGGTATCTGTCAACGTGACCGACAGCGCGACGCTGAATTTGATCGGGTCGAGTGTCAATGCCGGGGCTGGTGTCGAGTTCTTCGCGACCAGTGAAGTCATCGATAAAAGCGGTGCCGTCAACGTATGGGGTAGCAGTGTTAACGGCAGCGGCGTTCAGTTTGCGTATGGCGAAGCGGCGACCTTAGGAGGATCGGGAAATCACATTACCCTTCAGGACAACGGCGCGCTAAATTTTCACGGTACGTCGCAATCCGGTATGGGTGTGATACTTGATGGCTACTCCACCTACGCAGATTTAACCGGCAATTCGACCCTCTCCGTCTCGGGCAACAGTACGAGCGGAACTGGCGCACGGGTCGATCTCACAGCTGGCAATCTTTCGGATAACGCGGCTCTGTCGGTATCGGGCACG
>BBSL01000045.1 GCA_001319865.1 Burkholderia sp. E7m39
CCTTGACGGCTCCAACATCATTGCGACGCAAGATGCCAAGGTTAATGTAACAGGCACGTCACAGGGGTCGGGAGTCGGTGTCCGCTACTGGAGTGGAAATTTGCAGGAGAGCGATGAGGCCGTCGTAGCGTTCAGCGGGAGTAGTCAAGGAGGGATAGGTGTCTGGTTTGCACCGTCTTCCGCATCGGTCACCGGCAATGCGACGCTTGTCGCCAACGGAACGTCCAATATCAGCTGGGGCGTGTGGGACCAGGTACAGGCTCCTGGCGGCATGAACATCTCTGGCAACGGCGTGGTTGACCTGAATGGTTGGTCAAACACAGCTGCAGGCGTCGGACTTCGTTACATGAACACCGTGACTGAGAATGGGACGCTGAACGTCAACGGCGGTTCTGCGAGCGGCATGGGCATTTATGGCACGCCGACGGGAGGTGCGAACGTATCGGGAAGCGGCAAGGTGAACCTTAACGGGACATCGACCGATGGCGTCGGGGTTGATCTTTACACGACAAATAATCTGAGCGTGACCGATAGCGGCGTCCTCAACATCACCGGTAGTTCGACGAATGGTACTGGGGTGCATCAGTCTGCCAACGCCAGTCTGAACGTTTCTGGCAATGGGGCGGCAAATATCGTGGCCGACTCGACGAACGGTAACGGCGCGGTCATCGGCGGGAACGTGAACGTGACGGACAACGGCACGGTCAGCATTTCAGGTACCTCAACGAAGGGCGACGGCTTCGTCGAAGGCAATAACGGCTCGATCAATATCTCGGGCAATGGCGCAGCCGACATCTCGGGCAACTCGACGAACGGCAATGGCTCGGTCATCGATGGCGGGCTGAACGTGACGGGCGATGGCACGTTCGACGTGTGGGGCGACTCGACCAATGGTTCGGGTGTGATCGAGGGCGGCAATGGCTCGATCAATATCTCGGGCAACGGCGCAGCCGATATCAGCGGCACCTCGACGAACGGCAATGGCGCGGTCATCGATGGCGGCGTGAACGTGACGGACAACGGCACGATCAACGTGAGCGGTGACTCGACGAATGGCGCTGGCGTGATCGAAGGCGGCAACGGCTCGATCAATATCTCGGGCAACGGCGCGGCCGACATCAGCGGTAATTCGACGAACGGCAATGGCGCGGTCATCGATGGCGGCGTGAACGTGACCGGCAACGGCACGATCAACGTCAGCGGCGACTCGACCAACGGCGCAGGCGTGATCGAAGGCGACAACGGTTCGATCGATATCTCCGGCAAGCACGACATCAAGAAGCCGATCAATACGCTGATCCGCCGCAAGCTCGCGAGCCTCGGCATTCACGACGTGCAGCGTCGCGCCGCGTCACCCGCGGCTGGTGAGAAGCCTGTCGTGCTGGTGGTGCTCGAATGGTTCTCGAAGAACCATTCCATTTACCGCACGCATTCGCAGACGATGGTCGCGATGCGCGACAAGTTTCATCTGGTCGGCATGGGCTACAACGGCCGCGTCGACGACGTCGGCAAGGCCGTCTTCGACGAATTCATTCCGCTCGAAGGCGGGAACGTCTGGGAAGTCGCGAATCACGTTCGACGCACGAGCGAGGCGCGCAACGCACAGATGATGTATATGCCGAGCGTCGGCATGTTCCCGATCACGATGGTGCTCGCGTGCCTGCGCGTCGCGCCGCTGCAACTGATGGCGCTCGGCCATCCCGCGACGACGCATGGTCATGCAATGGACTACGTGGTCGTCGAGGAAGACTACGTCGGCGACGAAGCGTGCTTCAGCGAGAAGCTGCTGAAGTTGCCGTCGGATGGCATGCCGTATCGCGCGCCCGCTGCGTTGCTCGAATTGCAATTGCCGCAAAAGGAAGCGTCGAAGGGCGTCGTCAGGATCGCCGTCGCGGGCACGACGATCAAGCAGAATCCCGGCTTCCTGAACACCTGTGCGCAGATTGCGCGTGAATCCAAAGTGCCCGTCGAGTTTCACTTTCTGATGGGTCAGGCCAACGGGCTGATCTACCCGCAAGTGCGCAATCTCGTTCGCCGGTTGATGGGCAATGCGGCCGTCGTTCACAAGCACCAGAACTACGGCAGCTACATGAAGGTGATCGCGAGCTGCGATCTGTTCCTGAATCCTTTCCCGTTCGGCAACACCAACGGCATCGTCGATACCGTGTGGGCGGGTCTCGTCGGCGTGTGCAAGACGGGGCGCGAAGTGCATGAGCATATCGACGAAGGCATGTTCCGTCGTCTCGGCTTTCCCGAATGGACCGTTGCGAAGACCAACGACGAATACAAGGCGGCGGCGCTGCGCCTGATCGAAAATCCGCAAGAGCGCGATGCGCTGGCAGCGAAGCTGGCCGGTCCGCAAGCGATCGAGAAGCTGATTTTCAAGGGGCGGCCGGAAATTCTCGGTGAACGCATGCAGGGTTTGTGGCGAGCCCAGATCGATGCCGGTTCGTCATCCGCGGCCGCTTGAGGACGACATGAACGAAACGAGCAAATCGACGTCGCGCCGCTCGCACGACCTGGCCTTCCTGCAGCATTATTTCGTGGGCGAAGGTCTCGACATCGGCGCCGACGAAGATCCTTTGAGCGCGCATCGACACGTTTTTCCCGGCGTAAAGCGCATTACGTCATGGGGCCGGGAGCAGGGCGACATGGTGAACATGCACGGTCTGCAAAGCGAGGCATTCGACTTCGTGCACGCAAGCCACGCGCTTGCCAACGTGGCGAATCCTGCGAAGGCCTTGGCGAAGTGGCTGGAATTGCTCAAGCCGGGCGGCTATGCGATCGTCACCGTTCCCGACGAGGATCTGTACGAAAAGCGTTGCTGGCCGAGCCGTTTCAATCGTCAGCACAAGGTGAGCTTCACGATCGGCAAGGCGGCGAGCCCATTGCCATCATCGGTCGATGTGTTGGATCTGGTCCGCGCGATGTCGGAGGTCGCATCGTGCGAGCGCGTGAATCTCGTGCGCGCTCACTACGACGAATCGCGCAAGGACATCGATCAGACGGCGCACGGCGTCGCCGAATGCGCGATCGAGATCGTGTTGCGCAAGCGTGCCGTGCCCGCCGCGACGAAGTTGCTCGCCACGCTCGTGCAGGCGCGCAGCACGGACGAAAGCATCGAGGCGGGCCGCCGCGCGCTGCAGATGTATCCGTATCGCTTCGAGGTGTATCACCGTACGTCGATGGAATGGTTGCGATGGGCGCGCGAAGAGGCCATCGATGGTCTCTGGGAGCAATGCGTCGAGCGCTTGCCGGGTGAACATTTGCCGCGGCTCTATCAGGCATTGCACGCCATCGCGCGTGGCAAGCTGTATGAGGGCTTCAACCTGCGCGAGGCGACCATGGCGCCGCTCGGCTGGCAGCGGCGCACGACAGCGCGACCGCCCGTCGACATTCCCGCATGGAAGGGCGAATCGCTGTCGGGCAAGTCGATCGTGATCTGGAGCGAGTTCGGTCTCGGCGACGAGATTTTCTTTCTGCGTTTCGCAAGGATCTTGCGCGAGCGATGTGGCGCAAGTCATGTGTCGGTGATGTGCCAGACGCCGCTCGTTTCGTTGTTCAGGACGTCGGGCGAAGCGGATGCAGTGATCGACGTGAACGACGGCGCGAACTTGCCGCAGCACGACTACTGGGTGTTTCCGCACGCGATTCCCGCGCATCTGCCGCTGGAACTGGAGGCGCTGCCGGCGTCCGTGCCGTTTCTGCGCGCGCCGGGTCAAGCGGCGCACGCGACATTGATCGCGCGTTCGCGGAGCCTGAAAGTGGGAGTGGTTTTCAAGGGCGCGCCGACGCACGAAAACGACCACGCGCGCTCACTGCCGACACTGTCGCTGCTAGATCCGCTGTTCGAACTGGATGGCGTCGAGTTCTTCAGCCTGCAAAAAGGCGCGGGCGCGCAAGAAGCCGCTGAATACGCGGGACGTCTGGAGAACTTTCACGATCTGGGCGCCGACGTTCGCACGATGGACGAGACCGCGAACATCATTGCTGCGCTGGACCTGGTGCTGACCGTCGATACCTCGGTGGCGCATGTGGCGGGCGCGATGGGCAAGCCGACCTGGCTGATGCTGCCCGCGTACGGCGACTGGCGCTGGCACTATCGGCGCGAAGACAGCCCGTGGTATCCGTCGATGCGCCTGTTCCGTCGCAGTTTCGGCGGCGCCTGGCCAGAATTGATTGCGCGGATTCGCGGACATCTGCTCGCGTTGGCGGATTCGCGCAAAGCGCGTCAGGCGGTGCGCGCCGTTTAGGCGCGCGCGCCCCATGCCACGGTCCGGTTGCGCCCCTCGCGTTTGGCCGAATACAGCGCGCTGTCGGCGCGCGCAAGCGTGCTTTCCAGATCGTCGCTCATTTCGACCTTGCAGACGCCCGCCGAAAACGAATAGCGGATCGCGCGGTCTTGCGCGACCTGCACGCGCCGGCTCAGCACGTGCCGGCGCATCCGTTCGACAGCCGATACGCCGTGCTCGACGGACGTCGACGGAAACACCACCAGAAATTCCTCGCCGCCGATGCGTCCCGCGATGTCCGATTGACGCGTCGCGTGCCGGCAGACTTCGCCGAAATCGCGCAACACGGCGTCGCCTGCCGCGTGGCCGTGCGAGTCGTTGATCTGCTTGAAATGATCGAGGTCGACGAGCGCGACCGTGAGCGGCGTTTCGGTGCCCGCTGCCGCCGTGATCGCCAGTTCGAGCGCGGACATCGACTGGCGCCGGTTCGCGAGGCCCGTGAGCACATCGGTGCGCGCTTCCTGCACCGCGCGCTCATGCGTGCCGATCCACGCCTGCTCGCTCGAGCGCAGCGCCGAAATGTCCGTGCCCGTCACCACGATCCAGTCGTTTTCCAGCAGCGATTCCGTCATCCAGAACCAGCGTCCGTCGATCAGTTCCGTCGCGAAGCTGCGTTGTCCGGCGCGTTCGCGGCGCGCGGCCAGCGCCTCGTCGATGACAGCCGTGGCGTCGCCGCCTTCGAGCCGCGTGCCGCATTGACCGAGGATGCCGCGCAGCACGAGATCGGCGAACGTGATTTCGCCGCGTTCGCGGTTGAGCCGGAATGCGTGCTTGAACGCGCTGTTCGCGAACATGAGCCGGTCGCTCGTGTCGTAGATGGCAACCAGCTGGTTTCGGCCGTCGAGCGCGGCCAGCAACGCCTCACATGCGATGTCGTCAGTACGCAGATCCTGTATCGATTTCATGGTTTGTCGGTGCAGAAGACATGTGTGCGTCCGGCCGCGTCGCGGAAGCGCGCGGCCTGCGTCTCTGGTCTCGCAATCTGGCTGTGCCAGGCTCGCTGCGTTTCGCATAAGAAAAGCGCCACGGACAAGCCGTGGCGCGCGAAGCGTCCCGATGATTCCGACTGCGTGAAGAATCACGGAGAACGTGGAGACGCGATCAAGTCTACGTCGGCGCAAAGCGCGACCATCGCGAGAACAGTGAGCGGTTTTGGCCGCAATTCTGCGCGTCGCGCGGGTTTCGCGGCGCAGGCGATGCGCCCTCGGCGGGCCGAGCCCCGCGCGTGACCCTGTTGTACAGTGTGAGTCCAATCGATCGATACGAACAACGACATGACGACTGGTCACGCCCGGCGCGCACGCTCCGCGGCGCGCAGCATCCTCCGCGACCTGATGGGGCGAAGCCGGGGCCGGGCGCGCCGCGCTACCTCGCCATCCGGCCACGACGCGCCCGACGCCCATCCTGCCGATTCCGCTGATTCTGCCGCGGCGCCCGCACGCGGCCCGACGCTCTGGCTGGCCGTGAACCTGTCGATGGGCAGCGCGATTGCGCTGGGCCTGGCGCGTTTCTCGTACGCGCTGCTGCTGCCGCCGATGAAAAGCGATCTCGGCTGGAACTTCGCGCAGGCTGGCGCGATGAACACGGCGAACGCGCTAGGCTATTTGCTCGGCGCGCTGGTGTTTCCGCATCTGTCGCGCCGTTGGCGGGCGGGCGTGCTGTTCGTCGTCGGCTGCGTGGCAACAGCCTTCCTGATGGCCGTGACGGGCATGCTGTCGGGCACGAACGCGCTGTTCGTGCAGCGGGTCGCGACGGGTGTTGCGAGTGCGTTCATCTTCGTGAGCGGCGGCGTGCTGGCGGCGCGGCTCGCCACGTCAAGTCCACGCGATGCGGGGCTCGTGCTTGGTCTGTACTACGGCGGCACGGGATGGGGCATCGTCGCGTCGGCGCTGCTCGTGCCCGCTACGCTAACCGAGGGCGCGCATCGCGTGCATGCGTGGCAGGTTGCGTGGTATGCGCTCGCGGCGGCATGTGCGGTGCTGTCGGTCGCCGCTGCGCGCGCCGCGTTGCGCATCGAGACGCGCCACGGTTCGAGCGCGGCCTCGGCAACGGGCGCCGCGCCCGCAGGCGACGCTCCGCCGATGCGGCGCTATCTTTTCGCGCTAACCGGCTACGGGCTGTTCGGCGTCGGCTATATCGGCTACATGACGTTCATCGTCGCGCTGCTGCGCAATGGCGGCATCAGCGCGGGCGTCGTGACGGGTTTCTACGTGCTGCTGGGCGTCGCGACGATCGTGTCGGCGCGCATCTGGTCGAAACTGCTCGATCGCATGCGCGGCGGCCAGGCGCTCGCGCTGCTCAACGCGTTGCTGGCGGCCGCCACGCTGCTGCCCGCCGTGGTGGCGCATCCCGTGGCCGCGTTCGCGTCGGGCGTGCTGTTCGGCGCGACGTTCCTGTCGGCCGTCGCTTCGACGACCGCGTTTGTGCGCCACAATTTCCCCGCCGCGCATTGGGGGCGCGGCATCAGCGCGTTCACGATCGTGTTCGCATTCGGACAAATCGTCGGGCCGACAGTGATCGGATGGGTGTCCGACGGAATCGGCCTCGAGCGCGGGTTGATCTGGTCGGCAGGTCTGCTGGCGGCAGGCGCGATACTTGCGCATATGCAGGTAGCGTTGGCGCGGGATCCTGTTCGTTGAGCTGATCGTTTTGATCTGAGTTTCACGCAGCAAACGACCGCATATTCGATGCCATCTGAAGCGCCGCGCGGACCGCACGGTTGCTGCGTTGCGCCTGCCAGCGCACAGACCACGCGAGATGTCGGCGGCACGATGAAAACCGATGAAATACTCAGTCATCCAATTCGAATTCGACTGTTGCTATTTCGTCAAAACAACTAGAGAGACGAGACATCAAGGCATAAAGTTAAAGTGCTTTCTCAAGTCTTTTGTGCGGTGCGGGGGGTGTTTATGAAACGCAGGAACGCGCGACAACTGGTTCGGCTACTGTCGGACATGCGGCACGCAGCAGATTGCAGGGCGCTGCGCGCGGCAGCGACGCAACGGGCGATGGAGCTCGCTGCACAAGAGGCAGCCGAAGCAGACGAGGACAAGCCGGACGCGTCGCGCGAAAGCTGTCACGGCAAGACGACGTGGAGAACGTCATGAAAGCCGCCACTGAGCAGTCGCTACGGTTTCTCGTCGATAAGTGGCTCGGGCCCGTTTCCGCGCCCGTTCATGTCACGCAGTTCGGCAGGACGAAGTGGGATAACACGCGCTACGTGCGCGTCGAAACGTCGTTGCCGGACCATTCACGCTCGTTGTTCTTTTTCCGCCACGCGGACGGGTGCTGGTGCGTTTTTCCGCCCACGCACCGCAAGCGCGCTCACGCCGAAAGCTGGCGCGCATCGCTGGCGCAAGCGGCCGCCTGACCGCGCGGTGCGGCTTCCGGCCGCGCCGCGTTGGCAAGGAGGAGCGGGTTTCAGGCCGGTTCCGCCGAATCCGACGCGACGCTGCGCTTCGCGGTCCACATCGGCATCACCTGACAGACAATCAATCCCGCGAGCATCAGCGCGCAGCCGAGCAGCGCGCGCGAAGCGAGCGTTTCGCCGAGCACGAGCCAGCCCGCGAGCGCGGCGAACACGCCTTCCATGCTGAAGATCACGGCGGCGTGAGCGGGCGCAGCGTCTTTCTGGGCGACGACCTGGATCGTGTACGCCACGCCGACGGACAGCGCGCCGCCGTAGAGGATGGTCGGCGCAGCGCGAACGATGTCGGCGATGCGCAGCGGATCGACGACGAGCCCGATGGCGAGACTCACGACGCCGCAGACGACGAACTGCACCAGCGCAAGCGCCAACGCATCATGGCGGCGCGCAAAGCGGCTGACGAGCACGACCTGCGCAGAAATCACGACCGATCCCGCCAGTTGCAGCCAGTCGCCGTACTGAACCGAAAAATGCTCGTCGACACTGAGAAAGTACATGCCGAGCGCGGCCAGCATCGCGCCGAGCCACACGCCGACGCCCGTCTGATGGCGCAGCGCGACGCCCATCAGCGGCACGATCACGACATACAGCGAACTGATGAAGCCGGCGTTGGCGACCTTCGTGTATTGCAGGCCGATCTGCTGGCACGAAATCGATCCGGCGACGAGCAGGCCCAGCAGCGCGCCGTCGCGCCACAGCGTGCGGTTGCTGGCCGCCGGAACGGACTGCAAGGCCGACACGGCCCCCCGGCGGCGCCGCGCGAGCGACCACACGATCAGTACAACGAATGCGCCGAGCAGAAAGCGCAGCCCGGTGAAGAGAAACGGTCCGATTGCATCGAGGCTCAGGCGTTGTGCAACGAAGGCGCTTCCCCAGATCATCGCGGCGACGAGCATCAGCAGGTTCGCTCGCAGGTGGTGGCGGGTGGTGGTTTTCAACGGAAAAGTCCTGGCAGGGCGGATCGCTTCGCGCGGCGCGCGTACGCGCATCGGCTCAGACGAAACGATCGGTCAATCTGATCGACGGCGGCAGCGATTCCGGTAGCGTTTGCAGATCGATGGCCGCCCGATCAGGCAGCCGACATGATACCTGCTGCGCTGTCGGCGAAGCGTCGATGCGCTGAAAGCATCGAGTAAGACAGCTGTGTCCCGGAAAATACATATCTGGCTTTACCGGATGACAAACCGCCTACGCTGCGTGATACTCCCCGCGGGGAGCCGCAAGGCGCTGTGGGCCGGCAGGCTTCGCCAACATGCTGTTTCAATTCAACATTTGACTTAAAAGTCGTCAGGTTTGGGGATAACACATATGAAGAAGATCATCGCCTCGCTCGTCACCGCCTCGCTCGCGCTGGTGTCCGTTCAAGCTTTCGCACAGGCATCCGACGCAGCGGCGGCATCCGCTGCGAAGCCGAAGCACACGCATAAGCAACTGAAGACGCACGGCAAGCGCGCCGGCGTGTCGTCGGCTGCATCGGCAGCGGGCACGAACGACAAGGGCACGCAGAACTAAGCAGCCTGTTTGTCGCGCCGGCCGCTTTGTGCGATGCCGGCGCAGCAACCAGAAAGGCCGAAGCAGATGCTTCGGCCTTTTGCATTTTGGGCGCTGGTTATCAGCTTGCATTAAGCTTTCAATCAGACTCGCGCGGGATCGATACGCGCCGTTGCGTATCGGGCGCGCACTCAGACGCCCGCTGCCAGCCCATTGACGAGCAGCTCGGCGATCAACCCGTTCATGCCTTCGGGATGCGCCGCGGCGCGCTCCTTCAACTGATCGACGAGCGTTTCGGGCAATTTGCACGCAAACGGCACGAGCCCCTTGGCCTGATCGAGCTTGCGCTGCTCGCGCCTGTCGAGCTGCACGTGCTGCGACGACGCCTTGCCGAAGCGGTCGGCGGCAACGGACTGCTTCATCTGGTTGCCGAGTTTCAGCGCCTTGTTCTTTTCAAGGTCGAATTTCTTCATTGCCATGCGTGAAAGGCCTCTAACGATAAGCGATCCAGCATTGTACGCATCGCGCGACGGCGGCCGGTCGCGGCAGCCGCGATCCGCGTCGTGCAGTGGGCCCGCGCTTACTTCGCGGGCGCCGGCGCGCCCGTCATGCTGTCCATCAGCGCGCGCATGCGCCGCCAGTGCGAGCCTTCCCAGAACACGCGCCCGCACACGTCGCACGTGACGAACTGCGAATGCCTCTCGAGCACGCCTTCGGGCGCGCGGCCGATGGCTTCGTCTTTTGGAATGCGCCGCAGCGGCGCGTTGCACGTGAGGCACAGGCGAAACGGCCGCGCGCTGTGCGCCAGATCGAGTCGGTCGAATATTTCGCGCAACTGCGCTTGTGGCTTCAGCGCGCGTACGTAGCAACCGTGCGTGATCGTTCGGCGCTTGAGCAACTCGCGATCGCGCGTGAGTACGATGCGGTCCTGGCCCGAGGCGATCTGCTCGATGTGCGAATCGGCGTAATGGTTGTCGTACAGGGTGTCGAAGCCGGCCAGCCGCAGCAGTTGCGCGAGCCCGCCGAGATGCGCATCGGCGACGAAGCGCACGACGCGCAGCGGCCGCTCGCGCACGCGCAGCAGCGGCTGGATGTCGAGCGCCTCGAACTTCGGATAGACGGCCACGCGGTCGCCTTCGCACAACTGATGCTCGAAGCCCACGGACTCGCCATTGACGAGAATCAGCTCGACTTCCGTATGCGGCACGCCCAGCGCCTCGATCATGTGCTTGGCCGTGGCGGCGCGCGCGCACTCGCAACTGAACGACTGACGGCGCAGGGGCCGCGCGAGGAAGTCGTTCAGTTCTTCGTAGAAGCGGAAAGTCGCGGTGACCATGACATCGAGTATCGCACCGGGCCGCACGCGCTGCCGATGGGCAATTACCTGCACGGCGCGCCCGACTATGCTCTACTTCGTGTTCTTGTACAGGAGCTATTGATGGACATCGGTTTTATCGGTCTTGGCGAAATGGGCGCCGCGATGGTCGCAAACATGTTGAAAGCCGGACATACGGTGCGTGTATGGAACCGCTCGGCGGACAAGGCGCAGGCGCTCGCCGGGCTGGGCGCGCAGGTGGTCGCGGCGCCCGCCGAGGCCTTCATGGGCGATGCCGTCTTTTCGATGCTCGCCGACGACACCGCGCTGCGCGAAGTGATCACCGCGCCGTTGCTCGAGCACGCACCGCGCGGGCTGATTCACGTGAACATGGCGACCGTCTCCGTCTCGCTCGCCGAAGAACTGGCGACGGCGCACGCCGGACGCGGCCTGCATTACGTCGCGGCGCCCGTGATGGGCCGCCCGGACGTCGCGGCGGCCGCGAAGCTGACGATCGTCGCTGCAGGCCCCGCCGAGGCGATCGACCGCGTTCAGCCCGTGTTCGACGCGATCGGTCAGAAGACATGGCGCATCGGCTCGCTGCCGCAGCAGGCGAACGTCGTGAAGCTGGCGGCGAATTTCATGCTGGCGTCGGCGGTGGAGTCGCTTGGCGAGGCGTCGGCGCTGCTCGGCGGTCATGGCGTCGCGATGCAGGATTTTCTCGACGTCATCACGAACAGCGTGTTCCCCGGCCCGGTCTATCAGGGCTACGGCAAGATGATCGCGGAACAGCGCTACGAACCGGCGCTCTTCAAGGCGCGCCTCGGCCTGAAGGACGTGCGCCTCGCGCTGGCGGCAGCCGACTCCGTGTCGACGCCGATGCCCGTGGCGAGCGCCGTGCGCGACAGCCTGATCGAAGCGGTCGCGCATGGCGACGGCGACAAGGATTTCGCGGTGCTGGGTCAGGTGGCCGCGCGTCGCGCGGGCCGTTGACGCAGCGCCCGCCGTCGCGACATGCGGGGCTGGCGTCGCGCGAAGGCTGACGGCTTGCCGCTTGTTGCTTGTTGCTTGTTGCCGCTTGGCGCCGCTTGTTGCTGTGATGCGCGTCTGCCGCCTTGGCGCGGCGGCGCGGCCCGTTTTTCCTTTCCACCAAGCAAAACGCACCATGAGTCTGCACACCTGGTGGCTGTACGTCGCGACGATTTTCGTCGTCTGCGCGATCCCCGGCCCGAACATGCTGTTGATGATGACGCACGGCGCTCGCTACGGCATGCGCCCCACGACGGCCACGATGGCCGGCTGCCTGATGTCGTTGATGTTGATGCTGGCCGTGTCCGTCGCCGGTCTCGGCGTGCTTCTGAAAGCCTGGCCAGCGATGTTCGACGCGCTGCGGCTAATCGGCGCGGCCTATCTGATCTGGCTCGGCGTGAAGGCATGGCGCGCGCCCGCGAGCGAAGTCGCGGCGGCGCAAGTCGACGCATCGGCCGATGCCGCCGGCAAGCGCATCCCGGCGCGCGGCGCGCTGCTGCGCAACGGCTTTCTGGTCGGCAGCAGCAATCCGAAGGCGATCCTGTTTTCGGCTGCCTTGCTGCCGCAGTTCATCGACGCCTCGCAGCCGACTCTGCCGCAATTCGCCGTGCTCGTCGCGACCACAGCCTTCATGGAAGTCAGCTGGTACGCCGTCTACGCGGGCTGCGGCACGCGGATCGGCGCGAAGCTGAAGAGCAGCAGCGTCGCGAAAGCGTTCAACCGGCTGACGGGCGGCGTGTTCGTCGGCTTCGGCGCAATCATGGCGCTGATGCGGCACTGATTCCGTTGGCCCGACGCGGTCATGATGCGAAGCACAAAAAAGCCCATGAACCGCATTCGTGCGACGATTTGTCCCGCTTTGTAGCCTAGAGATCGCCCTCTAACGTGGATTGTTGCATCGCAGCAGGCGATTTGCTATAGTTCGTTCTGTCTCCTCCATGTCTCCTCTGATATGGATTCAGCCCGCCACCTCGGCGGGCTTTTTTTTGCCCTGAATTTGGCGCCGCGTCCGCGCGTCGTACTCAGAACCGTACGAGACCGCGAGGAACGTGATGAGGGGCGGCCTTCAGCTCCGCCTTCGTCGCCTCGCCGAACTCGTACTGAAAGATCAACCTCGCGGATTGAAAGGCGCAAAAGAAAAACAGCCGGCGTTTGAATGCCGGCTTTTCGATGCAAGGACGGCGTGCCGTCCGGAGCGATACGTCAGTGTTTCAGGCCCGCGGCCTCGTCTGCGCCGATGGCGAGATTCATGCACTGGATCGCCGCGCCCGATGCGCCTTTGCCGAGGTTGTCGAGGCGCGCAACGGTCACGAAACGCTCTTCGTTGCCGAACACGAACAGGTCCACGCGATTCGTGTCGTTGTTCGCCTGGACGTCGAAGAAGCCGTTGTCGAGGTTGTCGTCGGCGTTGAACGGGGCGACGCGCACGAACTGCTCGCCGCGGTAGTACTCGGCGAACAGCGCCTGCACGTCCTGCGGCGTGGCCGGCTTGGCCAGTTGGCCAGGCGTGAAGTAGGTCGTGACGGCAAGGCCCTTGAAGAAGTTGCCGACGATCGGCGTGAAGATGGGCGCGTTCGCGAGGCCCGTGTGCGCGGCCATTTCGGGCAGATGCTTGTGCGCGAGGCCGAGCGCATAGGGGCGCGGGCTGTCGAGCCTGGCGTTGCCGCCCGCTTCGTAGTCCGCGATCATTTTCTTGCCACCGCCGCTGTAGCCGGTGATCGAATAGCTGTGCGCGGCGAAGTCTTTCGACACCACGCCTGCTTCGACGAGCGGGCGCATGGCCAGCACGAACGCCGACGCGTGGCAGCCCGGCACGGCAATGCGCTTCGCGCTGCGCAGACGCTCGCGTTGCGAGCGCGCCAGTTCGGGCAGGCCGTACGCCCAGTCGGCGCTGGTGCGAAACGCGGTGCTCGCGTCGATCAGCACCGTGCGCTCGTTCTCGACAAGCGAGGCCGATTCGCGCGACGCGACATCGGGCAGACACAGGAACGTGACGTCGGAAGCATTGATGAGACGACGGCGCTCGTCGAGATCCTTACGCTTGGCTTCTTCGATGCGGAGGATTTCAACGTCTGCGCGCTGCGACAGGTATTCGAAAATCTTCAGGCCGGTCGTGCCTTCCTGTCCGTCGACAAAAACTTTCATGCTCATCTCGATCTCGCTTGCTGATAAAACGGCGGGAAAACGGGGCGTCTGGCTGCGCCGGAACGCTATTTTAAGACCGTAGGGCGGTGCGTGCGCAGATTCGCCCCAAAAACACGTTGCGCCGCAACAGTGACATCGGCGTGACAGCGGGCGCGGCTCGAGCAGGCGGGTTTAGGTGGGTTTGAGCAGCGCCGGGCCCCAAGGCACTAAACCCCTAAGCCGGCTGCCCCGCCTTCCAGCGCGCCGTCACGGCGGCGATCCGCGCGCCGAACACTTTTGCCGTCTCGAGATCGCCCGGCAGGGGGGCTTCGTCGGTCGTGGCGTCGGCGGGCGACTGCGACAGCAGCCCCGCAAATCCGCCGACATAGTTCAGGTCGTTGCGCGTCGCGGCTTTCGTGTTGGCGGGCATCATGCCCAAGCCCGCCCAGATCATGCCGTGCTGCATCGCAAGCGTGATGAAGTACTGGATCGTCGAGAATTTGTCGCCGTTCATCGTCGCGGAGTTGGTGAAGCCGGCCGCCACCTTGTCCTTCCACTTTTGGCCGACCCACGGCTTCGAGCTGGCATCGGCGAATTTCTTGAAGTCGGCGGACGGCCCGCCCATGTAGGTCGGCGCACCGAAAATCAGCGCATCGGCCGTATCCAGTTCTGCCCAGCCCGCGTCGTCCAGTTCGCCGACGGCGATCAGCTTGGCATCGGCGCCGCCATCGAGCGCGCCTGCGAGCACCGCTTCCGCCAGCTTCTTCGTGTGGCCGTAACCGCTGTGATACACGATGATGATCTTCGACATGAACAGCTCCGTCGTTGCAGGGAATGGTCGAACTGCGCGTGAGGCGATGTCAGGCTGCCTTCATTCTGTCATCTGGCGCAGGTTCTTTCAGGCGCGGCGAGAGGTCCGCCGAGTCGCGGCGCGCAGACGCACGCGAGGCTATCGGCCGTATGTGACGGTCATGCGGGCGTAGCCGAGCGTCGCCGTGCTGATCTCGTGGTCGAACATCAGCGACGGTCGTCCTTGCGCGAGCCTCAGGTTCGGTGTATTCAACGCGTACACGGTGATGACATAGCGATGCGGCTTGCCTGCAGGCGGACAAGGGCCGCCGTACCCGTCGATGTCGAAATCGTTGCGGGCCTCGACGGCGCCGAGTTTCTTAAGAAAGCCCGAGGCGCTCGCGTTTTCTGGCAGGCGATCGACGTTGGCGGGAATGCCGGCGACGGCCCAATGCCACCAGCCGCGCCCCGGCGCGTCGGGATCGAACATCGTGACAGCGAAGCTGCGCGTACCGTCCGGCGGATTGTGCCAGCTTAGTTGCGGCGAGCGGTTGAGGCCTTTGCAATCGTAGCGGTCGAGCAACTGGGCATTGTCGACGGCGGCGCCCGGGCGAAAACTCGCGCTCGTCACGGTGAACGGTGTGTCGGCGAAGACGCTCGACGCATGAAGCATGAACGCGACGGCGACGAGCGAGGCAGCGCGCGTCGCCACACGGAACAGAAACACCAGGAACGAACGGGACGAAGCAGGCGCAACGACGGGACAACGCAAGCGCATGTGCCGAATCTCCTGTCAGGCTCGTAAAGAATTGTTCTTACGAGAGATTATTGTCCTTTTTTGTGTCCAAGCGGCGAATCGAATCTAACATTACATCTTTTACAGCCATTTGTGCTCGATGAAGGGCCGATGGCGCGCGAAATCGGCTATAGTCGCTGCAGTCGTCAGCAGTTGTACACAAGCAGACAAGTCCTATAAATTTAGAACTAAGAACGGTTGCATGACTGAAGTTTCGGAGCGCGGATTGTCAGAAGAAGGAAGGACCATGCAAGATCCCATCAGGGTCGTGGTCGCCGATGATCATCCAGTCATTCTTTTTGGTGCCGAACAGGCGTTGCTCAAATTTCAGGGCATCCGTGTGGTCGCGCGCGCGAAGCAGTCCACCGACCTGGTGAAGATACTGCAGACCACGCCTTGCGACGTACTCGTCACGGACCTCGCGATGCCCGGCGGTCAATACGGCGACGGTCTGCCGCTGATCGGTTATCTGCGTCGGAATTTTCCCGACTTGCCTATCGTCGTCCTGACGATGCTCGAAAACGCCGCATTGTTGAAGCGCTTGAACGAGCTTGGCGTGATTTCGGTCGTGAACAAATCGGACGATCTAAGCCACATCGGTCTTGCCGTGCAGCACGTCAGCCGTCATCTCGAATACATGAGTCCGTCGGTGAAGGCATCGCTCGATACGTTGCGGATGAACGCAGGCGGTAAGAGCGACGAGGTGATCCTGTCGAAACGCGAGCTGGAAGTCGTGCGGCTCTTTGTTTCGGGCATGACGATCAAGGAAATTTCCGAACAGCTGAATCGCAGCATCAAGACCATCAGTACGCAGAAGAACACAGCGATGCGCAAACTCGGACTTGAACGGGACTCCGAACTTTTTCAGTATGCGCAAAGCAATGGCTTGCTGAATCTGTCGTCGTATGCGCCGGGTGAAGCTGACTCGAACGGATGATCGTCGGAAACGTCCTGGCGTGTCCTTGAGAACGCCTTCAGCGACTTTCAGAATCTGAGGTTTTTGAAATAGAAATAACAAGGCCGCCTGTCCAGACGACAGGCGGCCTTGTTCGTTACGTGCCTGGCGATGCATGGCGCATGAGTCGCCGCCCGCCGACACAAAAAGGCTTATTGCGGCGCAGCCGTCGCGCCGCCGTGCGCCGCCGACCACTCGGCGGGTGCGTGCAGGAATTTTTCGACTTCATCGAGCGTCTTCGTGTCGAAGTAGCCCTTCTCCTTCGCGATGCGCAGCACGTCCCACCACGTAGCGAGCGCGTGCAGGTCGACGTCGATATCCTTCAGCACCGACACGCTTTCCTTGAAGATGTTGTAGTGGAACAGCACGAAGCAGTGGTTCACCTGCGCGCCCGCCGTGCGCAGCGCGTTGATGAAGTTGATCTTGCTGCGGCTGTCGGTGGTCAGGTCTTCGACCAGCAGCACGCGCTGGCCTTCCGTCAGCAGACCTTCGATCTGCGCGTTACGGCCGAAACCCTTCGGCTTCTTGCGCACGTATTGCATCGGCACCATCAGGCGGTCGGACAGCCACGCTGCGAACGGGATGCCCGCCGTTTCGCCACCGGCGACGGCGTCGATCTGCTCGTAGCCGACATCGCGCAGGATCGTCGCTTCGGCCATTTCCATCAGGCCGCGGCGCACGCGCGGATACGAGATCAGCTTGCGGCAGTCGATATACACCGGGCTCGCCCAGCCGGAAGTGAAGATGTACGGTTTTTCCGCGTTGAAATGCACTGCCTGGACTTCCAGCAGCATTTTGGCGGTCGTGTCGGAGATCGTCTGGCGATCGAAGCCTGTCATGGGCGAATCCTTGGTGATGAGCGGGAGGGCGGGCGCGCGGCCCGATGGCGCAGCAAGCGTGACATTTCGCGCCCTGGTGGGCGAAACATGCCGGACGAGTTGAAAACCGGCCGGTTTGCTGCGCGCGTAGCCCGATATTTTACCCGATTCGGACTGTTCTTAGGGCCCGAGGCGCCCAAAGCCAGTACCCGCGACGACAGGTTGTGCATTGCGCCTATGCATTTTGGCCAGGTTGTGACGCTTATCGGCGGCCTTTACACTCTCGCGAAATTTCCACGGATAGCCGGATGGCCGCTTTCCATCCATGTCCGCACCGAACTCGCCGCCCATGAACACCGTTTCCTCCTCGAACCCCGCTGCGCAACACGCCCGTCCCGGCTACGGCGCGCGGGCGCTGCTCGCGTCGGTGCTCGGCTACGCGATGGACGGCTTCGACCTGCTGATTCTCGGCTTCATGCTGCCCGCCATCGCCGCCGAGCTGCACCTTACTTCGACGCAAGCCGGCTCGCTGGTGACGTGGACGCTGGTCGGCGCGGTTGCGGGCGGGCTGATCTTCGGCGTGTTGAGCGACTATTTCGGACGCGTGCGGATGCTGACGTGGACGATCCTGATTTTTGCGATATTCACGGGCCTGTGCGCGCTGGCTCAAGGCTACGGCGATCTGCTCATTTACCGGACGATCGCGGGTGTCGGCCTGGGCGGCGAGTTCGGCATCGGCATGGCGCTGGTTGCGGAGGCGTGGCCGGCGGCGCGGCGGGCGCGCGTGTCGTCGTATGTCGGGCTGGGCTGGCAGCTGGGCGTACTGGCGGCGGCGCTGCTCACGCCGCTGCTGCTGCCCGTCATCGGCTGGCGCGGCATGTTCGCGATCGGGCTGCTGCCTGCCGTGGTGTCTTTTCTCGTGCGGCGGCGCGTGGAGGAACCCGCGCTTTTCACCGAGCGTGTCGCGCGCGGCATGCACAAACCGCCGCTGAAACTGCTCGTCGCCGACGCGCGGACCACGCGCGCGAGCCTCGGCGTCGTGATCCTCTGCGCGGTGCAGAACTTCGGCTATTACGGCCTGATGATCTGGCTGCCCACGTACCTGTCCAAGACCTTCGGCTACTCGCTGACGCGCTCCGGACTGTGGACGGCCGTGACCGTGCTTGGCATGGCCGTCGGCATCTGGCTGTTCGGCGTCGCGGCTGACCGCTTCGGCCGCAAGCCCGCGTTTCTGTTCTACCAGGCGGGCGCCGTCGTGATGGTGTTCGTCTATGCGCAACTGACCACGCCGTTTGCGCTGTTGATCGGCGGCGCGGTGATGGGCGTGTTCGTCAACGGGATGATCGGCGGCTATGGTGCGCTGATTTCCGAGCTTTATCCGACCGACGCCCGCGCTACCGCGCAAAACGTGTTGTTCAACCTCGGCCGTGCAGTCGGCGGGTTGGGGCCCGTCGCCGTCGGCTCGCTGGCCGCGCGGTTTTCGTTCGCGGCCGCGCTCGGCGTGCTCGCATCCATCTATCTGCTCGACATCGTCGCCACGCTTTTTCTGATTCCGGAACGCCGCGGCGCAGCGCTCGAATAATCCCTTGCCGCCGCATGCCGGCGGTCAACACGGAAGCGCTTTCATGCCGCGCTGCAGCAGGCGCTGGCACGGTTTCGTCTTATCCAACTGGTACAAAACCGCCCCGAACCGTCGCTTCCGGGGTGTACACTGATCGACCCGAAAAAGCTCAGCGCCACCTGCTTTCCGCTGAGGTTTGACGCCGCGCCCAACCGGCGCACGCGAGAATCGCCACCGTCGATCTACCCGTCGACAATGGCCAGCGCAGCACGTGGTATTTGAGCCGGGCCCAATTATTAACGTCTCGCAGGTTAGAAAATGGACGAACAACTGAAGCAAAGCGCTCTCGCATATCACCAGAATCCCAAACCCGGCAAGATCTCGGTTACGCCGACCAAGCCGCTTTCGAACCAGCTGGACCTGTCGCTGGCGTATTCGCCGGGCGTCGCAGCCGCGTGCATGGCCATTTACGACGAACCGCTCGACGCGCAGAAGTACACGTCGCGCGGCAACCTGGTGGGCGTGATTACGAATGGCACGGCCGTGCTGGGCCTCGGCAACATCGGGCCGCTCGCTGCGAAGCCGGTGATGGAGGGCAAGGGCTGCCTGTTCAAGAAGTTCGCCGGCATCGACGTGTTCGATATCGAGCTAAGCGAGTCCGATCCCGACAAGCTCGTCGAAGCGATCGCGATGCTGGAGCCGACGCTCGGCGGCATCAACCTCGAAGACATCAAGGCGCCCGAATGCTTCTACATCGAGAAGAAGCTGCGCGAGCGCATGAAGATTCCCGTTTTCCACGACGATCAGCACGGCACGGCCATCATTGCGTCGGCGGCGATTCTCAACGGCCTGAAAGTGGTCGGCAAGAAGCTGGAAGACATCAAGCTGGTTTGCTCGGGCGCGGGCGCGGCGGCAATTGCGTGTCTGGATCTGCTCGTGCATCTGGGCCTGAAGAAGTCGAACACGCTGGTGGTCGACTCGAAGGGCGTGATCTACGAAGGGCGCGGCAATCTGGATGCGTCGAAAGAGCGCTATCAGGCAAGCACCGATGCGCGCACGCTCGGCGACGCGATGCACGGCTGCGACGTGTTCCTCGGCTGTTCGAGCGCAGGCGTGCTGAAGCCGGAAATGGTCGTGACGATGGCCGACAAGCCGCTGATCCTCGCGCTCGCGAACCCGGAACCGGAAATCCGTCCGGAAGAAGCGAAGAAGGTGCGCCCGGACGCGATCATCGCGACGGGCCGTTCGGACTATCCGAACCAGGTCAACAACGTGCTCTGCTTCCCGTTCATCTTCCGCGGCGCGCTGGATGTCGGCGCGACGACGATCACGGAAGAAATGAAGCTCGCGTGCGTGCGCGCGATCGCCGAACTCGCGGAAGAGACCGATCAGGGCGATGAAGTCGCGAAGGCGTACGAAGGCCATTCGCTCGAATTCGGCCCGGACTACCTGATTCCGAAGCCATTCGATCCGCGCCTGATCATCAAGATCGCGCCCGCCGTCGCGCAAGCCGCGATGGATTCGGGCGTCGCGACGCGGCCGATTCAGGACATGGACGCGTATCGCGAGCAACTCGGCGCGACGGTCTACCGCACGGGCATGGTCATGCGCCCGGTGTTCGCGGCGGCCAAGGCGCAACCGGCGCGCATCGTGTTCGCGGAAGGCGAAGACGAGCGCGTGCTGCGCGCCGCGCAATTCGTGCTGCTGGAAAAGATCG
>BBSL01000046.1 GCA_001319865.1 Burkholderia sp. E7m39
TGATCGAAATGCGCCTGAAGAAGATGGGCTCGAAGCTCAAGTGCGGCGAGGACTTCGAGATCGTCAATCCCGAAGACGATCCGCGCTATCAGAAGAGCTGGCAGGCGTATCACGAAATCGGTGCACGTTCCGGTGTGACGCCGGAAGTGGCGAAAGCCGCGATGCGCAAGTTCAACACGCTGATCGGCGCGATTCTCGTGCATCTCGGCGACGCCGACGGCATGATCTGCGGCCTGATCGACACGTATCACGAGCATCTGAAGTTCGTCGAGCAGGTGCTGGGCAAGGCGGAGCACGTCGACAACTACGCGGCGATGAATCTGCTGATGCTGCCGGGCCGCAACCTGTTCATCAGTGACACGTACGTGAACGAAGTGCCGACGGCCGAGCAACTCGCCGACATGACGATTCTCGCCGCGCGCGAGATCGAGAAATTCGGCATCGTGCCGAAGGTCGCGCTGCTGTCGAACTCGAACTTCGGCAGCGTGCCGTCGTCGTCGTCCGCGCGCATGGCCGCTGCACGCAAGCTGATCGCCGAACGGGCGCCGCACCTCGAAGTGGACGGCGAAATGCACGGCGACGCGGCGCTGTCGGAAGCGGTCCGCAAGGCCGCGTTCCCCGGCACGACGCTGACGGGCGAAGCGAACCTGCTGATCATGCCGAACGTCGAAGCGGCGAACATCACGTACAACCTGCTGAAGATGATCGGCGGCGAAGGCGTGACGGTCGGTCCGTTCCTGCTTGGCGCGGCCAAGCCGGTGCACATCCTCACGCCGGCCGCGACCGTGCGCCGGATCATCAACATGACGGCTGTCGCTTCGGCGAACGCCAACGTGGAGCGCAATGCCGCGAAGTAACGCGCCGTCGTCGCTGATGCAATAAAAAAGGGCACCGCGAGGTGCCCTTTTCGCTACTGCTGCACGAACCGCTGCAAGCCTCAGGCGACGTGCCGCTCGACACTGCCCGCCGGCGCGCGCCACTTCTCGAGCAGCGACGCCCACTTCGCGCGCACGCCCTTCAGGTTGTTGTCCTTCACGTGACCGTAGCCGCGAATGCCGTCCGGCAGGCTCGCGAGTTCGACGGCCAGCGCGCGCTTCTCGACCGTCAAACCGCCGATCAGTTCGCGCACCAGCGCCTCATACTCTCCGATCAGCGCGCGTTCCGTCCGACGCTCTTCCGTCTTGCCGAAGACGTCGAGCGCCGTGCCGCGCAGGAACTTCATCTTCGCGAGCACGTGCATTGCATTGAGCATCCACGGGCCATACTGTTTCTTCACGAGGTGACCGTGCGCGTCCTTCTTCGACGTCGCGGGTGGCGCAAGATGGAATTTGAGCTTCCAGTCGCCTTCGAAATTCGCATTTAGCTTCTCGACGAACGCCGGGTCCGAGTAGAGACGCGCCACTTCGTACTCGTCCTTGTACGCCATCAGCTTGTGCAGATTCTTCGCGACGGCTTCCGTCAGCGGCATTTGCGCGTCCACGGCTTCGAGCTTCGTTTCGGCGGCGCGCACTTCGTCGACCAGCTTGCGATAACGCATCGCGTACGCGTCGTTCTGATACGCGGCGAGATATTGCGCACGCTTGTCGATCAGCGAATCGAGCGCCTTCGGCGTGTGCAGCGAAATGATCTTGCTGGCTGCGGCGTTCGCTGTGTCGCCGTCGTCGAGCCGGTCTTGCATGTTCGCGAGCTTGCGCACCGCGGACAGATCGTGCGCCGCGCGACGGCCCCATTCGAATGCCGCCAGATTCTTTTCCACCTGCACGGCGTTCAACTCGATCGCGCGCGTCAGCGACTCGTGCGTGAGCGGCAGCCAGCCCTTTTGCCACGCGTAGCCAAGCACGAACGGATTCGTGTAAATGGCATCGCCGAGCAGCGCCACGGCAAAGTGATTCGCATCGACGGCCGACACGTGGTCGTCGCCGGCTGCCGCGCGCACGTCGGCATCCGCGCTCGCGCCGGGGAAGCGCCAGTTCGGGTTCTTGATGAACTCGGCCGTCGGCGTCGGCGCGCTGTTCAGCACGACGTGCGTGCGGCCGTTCTGCATCCGCGACACGCACTCGTCGCTCGCCGTCACGATCGAATCGCAGCCGATCACGAGGCTTGCTTCGCCCATCGCGATGCGTGTCGCATGGATGTCGGCGGGCTGGTTCGCGATCTGCACGTGGCTCATCACGGCGCCGCCCTTTTGCGCGAGACCCGTCACGTCGAGCACGGTGACGCCCTTGCTTTCCAGGTGCGCGGCCATGCCGAGCAGCGCGCCGATCGTCACGACCCCCGTGCCGCCGACGCCCGTCACCAGCACGCCGTACGGACGGGCGATGGCGGGAATGTCCGGATCGGGCACGCCCGGCATCGCCTCGCTCCCAACGCCCGACGCCTTCGGCTTGCGCAGCTGACCGCCTTCCACCGTGACGAAACTCGGGCAGAAGCCCTTCAGGCACGAATAGTCCTTGTTGCAGGTCGACTGGTTGATCTGCCGCTTCGTGCCGAACTCGGTTTCGAGCGGCTCGACGGAAAGGCAGTTCGACTGCACCGAGCAATCGCCGCAGCCTTCGCACACCGCCTCGTTGATCACGACGCGCTTCGCCGGATCGGGATACGCGCCGCGTTTGCGGCGGCGGCGCTTCTCGGTCGCGCAGGTCTGGTCGTAGATCAGGATCGTCGTGCCTTCGATGTCGCGCAGCACGCGCTGCACGTCGTCGAGTTCGTCCCGATGATGAATCTCGATGCCAGGCGCCAGGCCGACGTTGCCGTTGTACTTGTCGGGCTCGTCGGTGACGATGACGATTTTCTTCGCGCCCTCTGCCGCGAGCTGATGCGTGATTTGCGGCACGGTCAGCACGCCGTCGACGGGCTGGCCGCCCGTCATCGCGACGGCATCGTTGTACAGAATCTTGTACGTGATGTTCGCTTTCGACGCGATCGCCGCGCGAATCGCCAGCAGGCCGGAGTGGAAGTACGTGCCGTCGCCGAGATTGGCGAACACGTGCTTGTCGTTGGTGAACGGCGCCTGGCCGACCCACGCCACGCCTTCGCCGCCCATCTGGCTGAACGTGCTCGTGCTGCGGTCCATCCACACGGTCATGTAGTGGCAGCCGATGCCCGCCATCGCGCGCGAGCCTTCCGGCACGTTGGTCGACGTGTTATGCGGGCAGCCGGAGCAGAACCACGGCTTGCGCTCGATCGCGACCTTCGGGCGCGCGAGCGCTTTTTCCTTCGCGTCGATCACGGCGATGCGCGCGGCAATGCGGGCGCGCACGTCGGACGGCAGGTCGAACTTCTCGAGACGCGTCGCGATCGCCTTCGCGATGATGGCGGGCGACAGTTCGTAATGCGCGGGCAGCAGCCAGTTGCCCATCGGCACGGACCATTCGCCGCCCGCGCCGTCTTTCTCGTCGAACTTGCCGAACACGCGCGGACGCTGCGCATCGGGCCAGTTGTACAGCTCTTCCTTGATCGCGTATTCGAGAATCTGGCGCTTTTCTTCGACCACCAGAATCTCTTCGAGCCCGCGCGCGAACGCCTGCGCGCCTTGCGCTTCGAGCGGCCACACGCAGCCGACCTTGTACAGGCGAATGCCGATGCGCGAACAGGTTTCGTCGTCGAGACCGAGATCGGTGAGCGCCTGGCGCACATCCAGATACGCCTTGCCGCCCGTCATGATGCCGAAGCGCGCGTGCGGCGAATCGATCTCGATGCGATCGAGCTTGTTCGCGCGCACATAGGCCAGCCCGGCGTACCACTTGTAGTCGAGCAGACGCGCTTCTTGCACCAGCGGCGGATCGGGCCAGCGGATGTTCAGGCCGCCTTCGGGCATCGCGAAGTCGTCGGGGAGAATGATGCGCGTGCGTTGCGGATCGATATCGACGGAAGCTGACGATTCGACGACGTCGGTCACGCACTTCATCGCGACCCACAGGCCGGAGTAGCGGCTCATCGCCCAGCCGTGCAGGCCGAAATCGAGATATTCCTGCACGTTCGACGGAAACAGCACAGGCAGGCCGCAGGCCTTGAACAGATGTTCGGACTGGTGCGCGAGCGTCGACGATTTGGCAGCGTGATCGTCGCCGGCCAGCACGAGGACGCCGCCATGTCGCGACGAACCGGCCGAGTTGCCGTGCTTGAACACGTCGCCCGAGCGGTCGACGCCGGGGCCCTTGCCGTACCACATCGAGAACACGCCGTCGTATTTGGCGCTCGGATAGAGATTGACCTGCTGCGAACCCCACACGGCGGTGGCGGCGAGGTCTTCGTTGACGCCGGGCTGGAATACGACCTGGTGTGCGGCGAGGTGCTTCTTCGCCTTCCACAGCGACTGGTCGAGACCGCCGAGCGGCGATCCGCGATAGCCGGAGATGAATCCGGCTGTATTGAGCCCGGCGGCCTTGTCGCGCTCCTGCTGCAGCATCGGCAGGCGGACCAGCGCCTGGATGCCGCTCATGTACGCGCGGCCGCGTTCGAGCGTGTATTTGTCGTCTAGCGTGACGGAATTCAACGCGGCTTCGAGCGAGGCTCGCTGACCTGCGTCTAGCGGGGCATTCATTATGTGTACTCCTCCACCCAGTTTGGGATCGCCAAAACCTTCTGGGCCTCGGCATCTTGTGAATGCTCTGGCCGGGGTCGCCATATTGACGGCTTTTTTGCGATGGTAGCACTGGTAAAAACCCGTCGCCTATCGTTGAAAACACCACGATGCGGCAGCACGGCAGCCAAAAATGTCACGCGTGTGTCGTCGCGCGCGCTTTATGATTCGCCTGTTACGAGGTGTAAAAGCTTGAAACGGGGCGGAACGGCGCTTGAAATTGCGGTCTAAACTCCCCATCTGCACGAATCGCAACGTTCCGCATGCTGCGGAGCTTCGCTGTGCAGTCGAAAAAGGAGTACGCATGAACACGAAACACATCCAGACCTTCCTGATGGTCTCGGCAGCATTCTTCGCGATGAGCGCGCCCATGCGCCCGAACAGCGCCAATGCGCTCGCGAATGCCGTCACGCGCACGACTCAAGTGGCCGCGACGTCAGTCGCCGTGAACCAGCGGCGCTCGTCCGACGAATCGGAGCAGCAAGGCTGACCCGTCGACGGCGGTTCGATCGGGTGATCGTCCGCTGCACATGAATCCCCGAACCGGCGGACTGACTGAGACCGCGGGGTCTACTGAACGAAAAAGGCGAGGATCGTAAGATTCCTCGCCTTTTTCTTTGCTGGTCCTATCGCTTCAAGCGTGCGACGTCAGGTTTTGTCCTGCACAACTCCGCGACGAATCTGATCCAGTTCGATCGATTCAAACAGCGCCTTGAAGTTGCCTTCACCGAATCCCTGATTGCCCTTGCGCTGGATGATCTCGAAGAAGATCGGTCCGATCTGGTTCTCGGTGAAGATTTGCAGCAGCAGGTCTTCGCGCGCGCCGTCGATCAGAATTTTCCGCTTGCGCAGTTCTTCGAGCGGCTCGCCATGGTTCTGCACGCGGCGGTCGACGAGTTCGTAATACGTGTCGATTGTGTCGAGCAGCGAAATGTTCGACGCGCGCAGGCCGTCCACCGTCTTGTAGATGTCGTCCGTGCCGAGCGCGATGTGCTGGATGCCTTCGCCGCGATACGCGTCGAGATATTCCTGGATTTGTCCTGCCGTTTCCGAGCCTTCTTCGTTGATCGGAATGCGGATCTTGCCGCACGGCGACGTCATCGCCTTCGACTTCACGCCCGTCACCTTGCCCTCGATATCGAAGTAGCGTACTTCGCGGAAGTTGAACAGGCGCTCGTAGAATTCGGCCCATTCCTGCATGCGCCCGCGATGGACGTTGTGCGTCAGGTGATCGATATAGGTGAGGCCGTGGCCGACGGGGTTCGGATCGGCGCCCGGAATCGGCTCGAAATCGACGTCGTAGATGCCGATGTCGCCGATGCTGTTCGGCGTCGCGCCGTTCTTGCCGCGCCAGCGGTCGACGAAATAGATCAGCGAATCGCCGATGCCCTTGATGGCGGGGATGTTCAGTTCCATCGGGCCCGTTTTGTTGTCGAAGCCCCATGCGCCGAGTTCGAGCGCGCGCTTGTACGCTTTGGCGGCGTCCTGCACGCGAAACGCGATCGCGCAGATCGACGGGCCGTGCAGACGCGCGAAGCGCTGCGCGAACGAATCCGGCTCTGCGTTCACGATGAAGTTGATCGCGCCTTGGCGGTACAGCGTCACGTCCTTGTGGCGATGCTTCGCGACCGCCGTGAAGCCCATGCGCTCGAACAGCTTGCCGAGCGCGACGGGATCGGGCGCGGTGTATTCGATGAACTCGAAGCCGTCGGTGCCGACGGGATTCTCCCAGGTGGGAACCTTCATGTTGTGTCTCCTGATCCGGCGCGCTCGCGCGATTTGATGAAGAACAGTGTAGTTGCCGGTTCGGGAAGAAATCTTGCGAAATTAATCGCCTGATTCTACGCTTGAGCTATTTGCTGGCGCAAAAACGGAGTTAAACGGCAGAACATGGCTCAAATCGAGATAGACGCAATCGACAGGCGCATTCTGGCCATTCTCCAGGAGAACGGGCGGCTGTCGAACCAGGAAATCGCCGAACGGGTCAACCTGTCGCCGAGCCCGTGCTTGCGGCGCATCCGGCGGCTGGAGGAAATCGGCGTGATTCGCGGCTACGTCGCGCTGCTCGATGCGCAGTTGCTCGGGCTCGACCTGCTCGCCTACGTGAACGTGCGGCTCGAAAAGCGCGGCGGGCCGGTGCTCAGCGCGCGTGCCGACGGCACGCCTGGGCGCGCGGGCGCGACGCATTCGGAGTTGTTCCGCGTGGCAGTGCAGGGGTGGCCGGAGGTGGTTGCGTGCCATGCAATGACGGGCGACATGGATTACCTGCTGCGCGTTCAGGTACGCGACATGGCGCATTTTTCGCGCTTCGTGCAGGACCACTTGCTGCGGCATCCATCGGTGATCGACGTGAAGTCGAGTTTTTCGCTGGAGAAGTTCAAGGAGACGACGGCGCTGCCGCTGTGAATGGACCGCACCAAGCTGGAGCGCGCCCAAACAAAAAGGGCGGCTCTGACGAGCCGCCCTTTTGGCGGATGCCTTGACGCGCTGCGCTTACGCGGCGATCGCGGTCGGAATGAACGATTCGATCATTTTCGACGTGCTGCGCGCTTGGCGTTTGAGCACGTAGTCGAACACGGCGGCCTGTTCCTGCAGCATCTCGGAGATGATGCTGTTCTGGTCGGCGGGCGCGAGCGTCAGATAGGCGTCGGCTTCGCCGTACGCGTACTCGATCTTCATGCCGGCCTTTTTCGCGATGTGCATCATCGTGGTATTGCGCGACAGGCAGTGAATGTACAGCGTCGTGACGTGCGTGTTACGGCTGCGAATGGCCGCACGTTCGAAGAGCTTCGTGCCGATGCCTTGGCCGCGCACGCTCTCGGATACCGATACCCCGAACTCCGCCGTGCGCGCATCGCCTTCTGCGGGCAGGTAAGCCAGATGGCCGACGCCTACCAGCTTGAGCTGACGGTCGAACACGCCGAACACGGTGTCGCGGTTGAAATCCAGCGTGCGGACGTAGTTTTCGATGACGTGATCCGGCGTGACCTGGCCAAAGCGCAGCAGACGATCGTCATCGTCGAGTTCGACGAAGTGCGTGAGCAGGCGCTCGCGGTCTTTCTCGCCAAGTTCGCGCACCAGAACAGGCGCGTGGCCGGCGACATGCAACAAGCGATCGACAGCGATCGGCTCGACGGCGCGGACAGTTTGCATGTTCATGATGGGTTCTCCTATTAGCTAGCGGCATGACGCACCGCAAAAAGCATTCTAATGGAAAACCCGAATCATCACTAGGGAAAACCCTGAAACCGGTCGAGTGTTTAGCCTAAAGCCGTCTTCAATTGTAAGATAAGCTGTTGATTTTATGGAAATATTAACTACTCGAACGTGCGTTCGACTCGCGTCGTCTTGTCGCAACGGCGGCATGAGAATTGCTGCGTCACAACACGGCCGGCGGATCGACCCGCGTCAACCCGCCTTGGCGCCCGCAGCTGGAGCGCGCGAAGTCAACCCGTGATCGACCATGCCGACCACCTGTTCCGCGAATTCCCGATAGCCCAGCCGTCCGCCCGGCTTCAGCCAGGTGAAAGTCCAGTTGATCATCCCGAACACCATCATTGTGAGAGCCGTCTGGTTCTCGCGCGTCACGCGCTCGGGATAAGCGCGCGCCAGTTGTCGCGTGAACGCGGCGACCACGTCGCGCTGCCGGTTCAGGATGATCTCGCGCTGCGATTCGACCAGATATTTGACGTCGTTCAGCAGCGCGACGTGCCGGCTATGCGATGTCTCATATTCGGAGAGAAAGGCGCGGATGAGTTCGGCGAATGTCTCGTGCTCGGTGAGGCCGCGCCGCTGGCTCGCGCCTTCCACCTCGGCGATGATCAGCATCAGCCGCTTCGTGTAGCGGTCGAGCAGGTCGAACAGAATCGCTTCCTTGCTCTCGTAATAGTGATAGAGACGCGCTTTCGACGTGCCGCTCGCCGCTGCCAGATCCGCCATCGATGTGCTCGGATAGCTGGTTTGGGCGAATTTGGCGGCGGCCAGTTCGAGGATCTGGTCGCGTTGGCTCTCGTGGTCTGGGGCTCGTGTACGGGCCATGATTGTTCTAGTTTGTCTTAAGCGGGAGAAAGGGTGGCGCGCTCGACTTTCACTTCGAGCGAACGCCAGTTGTCCGGGGCGCCGCGCAACTGCAGCTGGCCGGCGGCGGCCAGTTCGCGCAAGCGCCACAGCACGATGCTGTCGCTGACCAGAAGGCCGCTGCCGGTTGCCATCACTTGTGCGGCGACCCGCGCGGCAGGCTGCCAGCCTTCGACGGCATGTTCGAGGATGAGCCCGTCCAGTTCGGAGAACGTCCCGCTCGTGTAGGTGTTGCCGCGCCAGCGACGCAGTTCCGAGTCGGCGGACTTCACTTCCTGCCATTCGAGCGCCAGCCGGCCGATGCGCAGCACCGAAATCGGCGCGGCGCAAGGCAGCTTCTGTTGTAGCTGCTCCGGCGCGAACATGCCGACCGACGTCGCCCGATCGGAGCGACGCAGCGGCGCGCTCCCTTCGCCTGTCAGGTCGTCGATCGTGAGGCGCACTTCATTGAGCCGTTGCGGCGTCTCGCGCAGACGGAAACATGCGCGGCGCAGCATCAGTTGATCGGCGGCGCTTTGGCCGTGCCACACCACAACGTGTTCAGTTCCACGGACCACCGCATCGAGATCGGCCGCTTGCGTGTCGAGCCCCGCGACGAAATCGCGCGTGGTGTCGCCGGTGACGCGGCGCCAGAAATCGGCCCGCGTGAGGGACGTTTCATCGACATCGCGCAACGGGCCGACGGCCAGATCGTCGCGCAACGCGAGCACGGCATCGGCTCGGCCGGCAAGACCGAGCGCGGTGCGCAGAGAGTCGGCGGCGACGTCGCCGTTGGTGATGTGGATCGTGCTCATTGTCAGTGACGGGCGGTTCGGGCGCCGGTTGCGCGCGAACCGAAACACGTTCGATCCGTTAGCGCCATAACGAAAAACGCCGCTCGCGGCAGGAGTGACATTCCTGTGACGAGCGGCCCCTAGTGTAAGCGGATCACGGGTGCGCCGAAAGCGACGGCGCGCACATACCGTCCATGGCGCACACGGCAGCGCGCGATGCTCATCGTTCGTCGTAGCTGACCACGATCTTGTCGCTAATGGGATGGCACTGGCAGGTCAGCACGAAGCCGTCGCGGATCTCGTGTTCTTCCAGCGTGTAGTTCTTTTCCATCTTCACTTCGCCTTCCAGCACCTTCGCGCGGCACGTGCAGCAGACACCGCCCTTGCACGCATACGGCAGCGCGAGTCCGGCGCGCAAACCGACGTCGAGCACGCTCAAGCCCTGATACGGCAGACGCAGCTTGCGTTTCTTGCCGTCGAGCACGATTTCGAGATCCGCCGTCGGCGTGTCGTCGGTGATTTCGGCGACAGGCACACCCGCCTGCGGCAGCGGCGTGCCGAAGCGCTCCACATGCACCTTCTCCTGCGGCACGCCCGCCGACTTCAGCGCGGCTTCGGCGGCGTCCATCATCGGCCCGGGGCCGCAGATGAACGCTTCGTCGATGGAGTCGGCAGGCACCAGCGTGTCCAGGAACGCAGCGCACTTCTGCTGATCCAGCACGCCGTTGAACAGCTCGACGTCCTGGAGATCGTCCGACAGCACGTGATACAGCACGAACCGGTTCATGAAGCGGTTCTTCAGATCTTCGAGTTCTTCGGCGAACATGATCTGATCGACGCTGCGGTTGCCGTAGATCAGCGTGAAGGTGCTGCGCGGCTCGATTTCGAGCGTCGTCTTGATGATCGCGAGGACGGGGGTAATGCCCGAACCGCCCGAAAACGCCACGTATTGCTTGCCGTGATCGGCGTTCAGGTGCGTGAAGAAGCGGCCGTCCGGCGTCATCACGTCGATCGTGTGGCCGGGTTGCAGCGTATCGAACGCAAAGTTCGAGAAGCGGCCGCCGCGCACGCGCTTGATGCCGATGCGCAGTTCGCCGTCGCGGTCGTAATCGGTGACGCCGACGCAGATCGAATAGGAACGGCGCGTTTCCTCGCCGTCGATGTGCGTCTTCAGCGTGACGAACTGGCCCTGCGTGAAGCGATATTGCTCGCGCAGTTCGACGGGGACTTCGAAGGCGACGGAAACCGCGTCGGCGGTTTCGGGCCGCACTTCCCGGATGCGCAGCGGATGAAATTGCGGAGTGGCCATATCAGTACGGTTTGAAGTAGTCGAAGGGTTCGCGGCAGTCGATGCAGCGGTACAGCGCCTTGCAGGCCGTCGAGCCGAATTGCGCGAGTCGCTCGGTGTGCTTCGAGCCGCAGCGCGGACAAGCGGGCGCGGGCAGCGAGCGCGGCACGAAGCGGATCACTTTGTGTTTCGATCCGGCGCTGGCTTCGGCGCTGCCGCAATTGCCTGTGGGCGGCGCGATGCCGTAGGCGCGCAGCTTGTCACGGGCGTCGTCGGTGATCCAGTCGGTGGTCCATGCGGGCGCGAGCACGGTTTGCACGCGATGCGGCCCGAAACCGGCGGCGTCGAGCGCAAGGCCGATGTCTTCCGCGATCTGCGACATCGCCGGACAACCCGAATAAGTCGGCGTGATGACGACTTCGAGCGCGCCATCGGCGGCGCGGCGCACGTCGCGCAGAATGCCCAGTTCGCGGATCGACACGACGGGGATTTCCGGATCGGGCACGGCTTCGAGCACGGCCCACGCCTGAGCGAGCGTAGGGTCGCGTGCAACGGCTGATTGAGCGATCGAAGACATCGTTTGACTCACCTGTTGGACCTGTGAATGACCTGAATTACCAGCTTGCGCCCGGATGCTGACGCGCGAGGCTTTGCATTTCGGCGAGGAGGAAACCCATGTGCTCGGAATGTTCGCCGTGCTTGCCCGTCGTGACGTGCTTGACGGGCGCGGGCAGCTTGAGCGTCGCTTCATCGAGCGCGGCCTGCACATCTTCGAGCCACAGCGCTTCCAGTTCGGACGTTTTCGGTCCGATGCCCGCGGCGGCGATCGCCTCTTCCGTGGCGTCTGCACTGAAGAATTCGCGCGTGTAAGGAATCAGATAGTCGAGCGCGGCCTGCGCGCGGCGATGCGATTCGTCCGTGCCGTCGCCGAAGCGCACGAGCCATTCGCGCGCGTGGTGAACGTGGTACTGCGTTTCCTTGATCGACTTCGCGGCAATCGCGGCCAGCTGCTCATCCGACGAACCCGTCAGCGCCGACCACACATGCAGCATCAGCGTCGAGTACAGGAAGTTGCGCGCGATCGTGACGGCGTAATCCTTGTCCGCGCGCGCCGTGCCCGCGAGCGGCCCGACATGCGGCAGCTCGGCGAGCGTGTAGTTCGCGAACTCGCGCTCGGCGCGGAAGTACGCGTAGTCGTCTTCCGTGCGGCTTGCGCCCGTCAACGTCTTTTCCAGTTCGGCGGCGTGCGTGTACAGCAGACGCGCCTGGCCGATCAGGTCCAGACTCATGTTCGACAGCGCGATGTCTTCTTCGAGAATCGGGCCGTGGCCGCACCATTCGGCGTTGCGCTGACCGAGGATCAGCGCCGTATCGGCAAGGCGCAGCACGTAGGCGAGGTGTTGGGGCGTGATAGTCATGACGCGCGCTTACATGTGGTTGACTTCGTCGGGCAGCTGATAGAACGTCGGGTGGCGGTAAATCTTGTCGCCAGCCGGTTCGAACAGTTCGGCCTTCTCGTCAGGCGCCGATGCCGTGATCGCCGACGACGGCACCACCCAGATGCTCACGCCTTCCTGGCGGCGCGTGTAGACATCGCGCGCCATGCGCAGCGCCATCGACGCGTCCGCCGCGTGCAGGCTGCCGCAATGCTTGTGATCGAGTCCCTGCTTGCTGCGCACGAAGACTTCCCAGATCGGCCATTCCTTGTTCATCGCTATCTCCTTCCTGCTTCCAGATTCGGGCGCCTTCAGGCGGCCTGTTGCTGCGCGCGCTGGCGCTGTTTTTCGGCGTGGGCGAGGGCGGCTTCGCGGACCCAGGCGCCGTCGTCGTGCGCCTTCACGCGCGTGGCGAGGCGTTCCTTGTTGCACGGGCCGTCGCCATTGACGACGCGCCAGAATTCTTCCCAGTCGAGGTCGCTGTAGTCGTAGTGGCCGCGTTCCTCATTCCATTTCAGATTCGCGTCGGGCAGCGTGACGCCCAGCACCTTGGCTTGTTCGACGGTTGCGTCGACGAATTTCTGCCGCAGGTCGTCATTCGTGATGCGCTTGATGCCCCACTTCGCCGACTGGTTGCTATGGACGGAATCCTTGTCGCTTGGGCCGAACATCATCAGCACGGGATACCACCAGCGGTCGACGGCCTGCTGGACGAGCTCGCGCTGCGCGTCGGTGCCTTTCATCATCGCGAGCAGCGCGTCGAAGCCCTGGCGCTGATGGAACGACTCTTCCTTGCAGATGCGGATCATCGCGCGCGCGTATGGACCGTACGTGCAGCGGCACAGCGGAATCTGGTTCATGATCGCCGCGCCGTCGACCAGCCAGCCGATCACGCCGACATCCGCCCACGTCGGCGTCGGGTAATTGAAGATGCTCGAATATTTCGCCTTGCCCGAATGCAGCGCGTCGATCATCTCGTCGCGCGACACGCCGAGCGTTTCGGCCGCGCTATACAGATAGAGGCCGTGGCCGCCTTCGTCCTGCACCTTGGCCAGCAGGATCGCCTTGCGCTTGAGGCTCGGCGCACGAGAGATCCAGTTCCCTTCGGGCAGCATGCCGACGATTTCCGAATGTGCGTGCTGCGAGATCTGCCGGACCAGCGTCTTGCGGTATGCATCGGGCATCCAGTCTTGCGGCTCGATCTTGCCGTCGGCGGCCATGACTTCATCGAAACGGGCTTGCTCGGGCGACGTCGCGGGCGCGTCGAGCGGCGCGACATTGCCTGGGATATCGAGGGATTGCGTGTACATGTCGAACGCTCTCGTCATGAGTGGTGTGTGTTCGGCAGTATAAACCAACCGTCCGGTCGGTTAATAAATTTTTCGGGACGGGAGGGTAGGGGTTTGCACTATGCGTTCGGGCACAATATGCGGCTTGTGCCCTCAACCGTTTTCTATCGATCCGTCGCAATGACCATTCGCCCTTCCGCTGCTCTGTCTGTTGCCGTTTTGTCTGCCGTTGTGTTCGTGTCGGCGCCCGTCCATGCCGCCGACGCCGGGTCGCCGTGGGTCACCGCCTGGGCGACGGCGCTTCAGCCGATTCCGCAATTGCCTGATCCGCCGCCGCTTTATCGTGCGCCGGATGTCGCGGGGCGTACCGTTCGGCAGATCGTGTACCCGACGCTGTCGGGCGAAGTCGTGCGCCTTCATGTGAGCAACGCGTACGGAAAGGCGCCGCTTGTCATCGACGGTCTCAGCATTGCGCGTTCGGGCGCGGGCGCGGCTGTGCAGAGCGGCGGCGCGGCGCGGGTGACATTTGGCGGGAAGGCGACTGTCAGCGTGCCGGCGGGCGGGGAGATCGATAGCGACCCCGTGCGGATTCCCGTCACCGCGGGAGCTGCGTACGCGATCAGCAGTTATATGGGGCACGAGCAGAGGATGGTTGCGTGGCATCGCGTCTCCAGCCAGGTCAACTATGTGTCGACGCCCGGCAATCACGTCGACGACCCGTCCGCCGATGGGTTCCGCCAGCGCTTCACGCAATTCGCGTGGGTGACGGGGCTGCAGGTGGAGGCGCCGTCGGCGGCGACGGTTGCGGCGATCGGCGACTCCATTACGGACGGGATGCGCTCGAGTCTGAATCAGAACCGGCGCTGGCCGGACGCGCTGGCGCGCAAGGTCGCGCAGAGCGGCGACAAGTCGGTGGCGGTGGTGAATCTCGGCATCAGCGGCAACCGCTTGTTGAGCGATTCGCCCTGTTACGGCGACGCGCTGGTGTCCCGTTTCGGTCGCGACGTGCTGGCGCAGCCCGGCGTGAAGTCGGTCGTCCTGCTGATCGGCATCAACGACATCAACTTCGCCGCGATGCCGCCGCACATCGGGCTGGATTGCGATCTTCCGCATACGCAGGTGAGCGCCGACAGCTTGATCGCCGGCTACAAGCGAGTGATCGCGGCGGCGCACGGTCGCGGAATGCGCATCGTCGGCGCGACGCTGACGCCGGCGGCGCTGCCGCCGCAGCGGGAGGCGTTGCGCGCGGAGGTCAATCAGTGGATCAGGACGAGCCGGGCGTTCGACGGCGTGGTGGACTTCGACGCCGCGCTGCGCGATCCGGCCGATCCCACACGGTTGCGCCGCGCGTTCGACAGCGGCGACCACATCCACCCCAGCGACGCAGGATACGCAGCCATGGCCGATGCGATCCAGCTGCCGACGGTATTGAGTGCGGGCAGAAAGTGACCCTTT